>NZ_JAJNAN010000127.1:0-649 GCF_022227565.1 Ectothiorhodospira sp. 9100 | reverse complement strand
GCCGGGGCCTGCCCCAGCTACGCCACGACCGGAACAACAAGACACCCACGGAGGGAATTCAATGACAAGGAAGGCACTACCCCGCAGACGATCTCCTCGCCTGACGCATTACGATTATGCCGGGCCGGGAGCCTATTTTGTGACCTTATGCACCCGGCATCACGCCTGCCTTTTTGGACATATCGAGCAAGGACGGATGTCCTTGAACGCCATCGGCGACATCATCGACACCACCTGGCACTGGTTGGGAGATCACCACGAACATATCGTGCTGGATGAGCAGGTGATCATGCCCAACCATCTCCATGGCATCATCTTCCTGACCGACCAGCAGGCTGCTCGATCACCCATCCCGCACAAGCCCCTCGGGCGACTGATCGGAGCCTTCAAGGCAGTATCCACCCGCCGGGTCAAGGAGCTACCCCATCCACCGGAAAGACTGTGGCATCGGAATTACTGGGACCGTGTCATAAGAAATCAGCAGGAACTGGATACCGTTCGAGAGTACATCCGGAACAATCCACTGAAATGGGAACTGGATCGCCTGAATCCCGAGCATCGCACCTCCGTGCGCTCGCCCCCTGAGCGGCGTATGAGATAATTACTGAGCAATCGCCAGCCCCCGGCAAGCAAGGTCAGCCACATCGCC
>NZ_JAJNAN010000126.1:0-688 GCF_022227565.1 Ectothiorhodospira sp. 9100 | reverse complement strand
TTTCGCCTTCGAGGACTATCTGTCCCTGGTGGACTACACGGGTCGGGCCATCGACCCGAGGAAGAAGGGCACCATTGCCGACACCCAGCCCCAGATCCTGCGGCGGCTGGGACTCGCCCCGGATCAGTGGCTGGCTCAGAGTACGCAATTTGAGGCTCTGTACCGGCCGCAGCGGCGACGATCAGCGGCCTGAAGGTCTCTCCTCCTTTATTGGTTTTTCCGTGCTGCGGTTATATACCGAGGATGGTCTGTGCCTGCCGTGCGTATGCCGGGAGCGGATTTCAGGGGGAAATCAGCGGCTGACGGTAGTTTCGGGCTCGGGATATGGAGAACGGCGGGAAAGGGGTGTTGGGCCTATCGGGATTACGCGAATAGCCGAGTAAAAGGATCAAGAGTGCCTGTCCCTTCCAGCTTCCTCCCGGTGGACGTGCGCGTGGTGTGCGCCACCCACCAGGACCTGTCCGGCCTGATCGCCGAAGACGCCTTTCGGGAAGACCTGTTCTACCGCATCAGCGAGATCACCATCGTCATCCCGCCCCTCAAGGACCGCACCGGCGACGCCCACGTGCTGGCCCGCCTGCTCCTCAAGCGCTTCGCCGACCAGCAGGGTCGCGCCATCAAGGGCTTCGCCCCGGACGCCGTCCAGGCCATCGAACACCACAGCTGGCCCGGCAACGTACGCGAGATC
>NZ_JAJNAN010000125.1:0-698 GCF_022227565.1 Ectothiorhodospira sp. 9100 | reverse complement strand
CGCCAAGAGATTGGTGAAGAACTTGGCGTCCACCACCTTACAGTAGGTCGATGGTTGAAGAAATATCGTGAGGGTGGCTGGGATGCGTTGCTTGCCAGACGACGTGGCCGACGCCTTGGCTCGGGAAGACAGCTGGATCCCGAAGATGAAGAATATCTGCAGCAGCAGCTGCGAGACCATACACCTGATCAGTTGAACCTGCAGTACGCCTTGTGGACCCGTGAGGCCGTTCAGCAACTGATCCGGGAAGAGACCGGGCAGACGGTACCCATTCGCTCGATCACGGAATACCTCAAGCGCTGGGGGTTCACGGTGCAAAAGCCGAAAAAGCAGGCCTATGAGCAGCAGGCGGCAGATGTTCAGCGCTGGCTGACGGTCGACTACCCCGCGATTCAGGCGCGTGCCAAGGAGGAGAAGGTGGAGATCCACTGGGGTGATGAGACGGGTTTGAGGTCGGATTGCCAGCACGTGCGTGGCTATGCGCCCAAGGGGCAGACGCCGGTGTTGCGGCAGAACGCCAAACGCGCATCCATCAATCTGATTTCCACGATCACCAATCGTGGCAAGGTGCGTTTCCGAATTTATGAAGGCACTATGCATGCGGGTCTTCTGATTGACTTCATGAAGCGTCTGGTCAAGAGCTGTGACCAGAAGATTTTCCTGATCCTGGATAATCTCCGGGTACATCATGCGTATAA
>NZ_JAJNAN010000124.1:0-711 GCF_022227565.1 Ectothiorhodospira sp. 9100 | reverse complement strand
CTCACCGTCGCCTGGCGTGACTCGACGCGACCATGGCCGCTGTCAACGTGGGTCTCGCCGGCTTCTGCTGTCTCCATCATGAACTGAACGTCGTCGAGCAAAGCCCTCTGGTTTTCTTTGACCGCTAGGGCATAGTGCCCGCCTTCATCCGTAATCTGCTGAGACAGGGCGCGCTGGCAGTGCATGGCATCGGCGGTCACCGTCACGCCAGAAAGGGACAGAAGCTTCAGCAGCTCTGGTACCGCCGTGATCTCGTTGGATTTTTCATCGACGGCGCGTTGGCCCAGCACGAGGCGCTGGTCAGCCGCCCACAGGCTGACCAGGTGGAGAGGTGATTGGGCAGCTGCGCGGTCATAGGAGCGCCGCAGCGTCTTGCCGTCGACGGCAACAACACCTTCAACTTGCTCGGCAAAGCGAGACATGAAGGTGAGGAAACTATCGTGGAAGGCATCAGGATCCAGATGGCGGAAAACCCGGCTGAAGGTGTCGTGGCTGGGGATGCCATGGGGCAGCGTCAGGAAGCGACGTAGGAAAGGTTCTTTCGACTGCCCGAACAACGCCATGTCTGAGCAGTCCTCTGCTCCGCAGAGCACGGCACACAAAGCAATGAACAAGATTTCATCGAGCTCGTGGCGGGCATTGCGGCCCCTTGGATCGGGCAGATCGGAAAAACAATTGGTCACGGACGCCATATCTCTCCCTGGTAACAAA
>NZ_JAJNAN010000123.1:0-722 GCF_022227565.1 Ectothiorhodospira sp. 9100 | reverse complement strand
TGTCGAAAGGTGTCGAAGGAAAAGTTCGAGCGTAAAAAGCCGCACGTGAATGTGGGCACGATTGGTCACGTTGACCATGGCAAGACCACGCTGACGGCAGCCCTGACGGTGTGCCAGGCCAAGAAGTTTGGTGGTGAGTCCCGTGCTTACGACCAGATTGACAATGCTCCTGAAGAGCGGGCGCGTGGTATCACCATCGCGACGGCGCACGTGGAGTACGAGTCTGACGTGCGTCACTATGCTCACGTGGACTGCCCCGGTCACGCGGACTATGTGAAGAACATGATCACGGGTGCGGCGCAGATGGATGGTGCCATCCTGGTGGTATCCGCGGCCGACGGCCCGATGCCGCAGACGCGTGAGCACATCCTGCTGGCCCGCCAGGTGGGCGTGCCGTGCATTGTGGTGTTCATGAACAAGGCCGACATGGTGGACGATCCGGAGCTGCTGGAGCTGGTGGAGATGGAGGTTCGTGACCTGCTGTCCAGCTACGAATTCCCGGGTGACGACACCCCGATCATCACGGGTTCTGCGCTGAAGGCGCTGGAAGGCGACACCTCCGAGATTGGTGTGCCTGCCATCGACAAGCTGCTTGAAGCCCTGGACACCTACATTCCCGAGCCTGAGCGCGCGGTGGATGGTGCCTTCCTGATGCCGGTGGAGGACGTGTTCTCCATTTCCGGTCGTGGCACGGTGGTGACGGGTCGTATTGAGCGCGGCAT
>NZ_JAJNAN010000122.1:0-772 GCF_022227565.1 Ectothiorhodospira sp. 9100 | reverse complement strand
CCTGGAACCTGCGGCCCTGGAGATCAGTCTGCAGGTGGCGGCGGATCTGGAAGGCGAACGGGCGCGCCATCATGCTGATTGGGGTCGACGCCTGGAACGAGCGCGTTACGAGGTCGAGCGGGCCGAACGCCAATACCAGGCAGTGGAGCCGGAGCATCGTCTGGTGGCCCGTACCCTGGAACAGCAGTGGGAGGCTGCTCTCATCGCCGAAGCGCAGCTCAAGGCCGACTATGAACGCATGCGTGCCAGCGAGCCGGCCACTTTATCGGAGGCTGAGCGCGCCCGTATTCGCCAACTCGCCGCCGACATCCCGGCGCTCTGGCGGGCTTCCACCACCACCAATGCGGATCGCCAGAGTATCGTGCGCCTACTCGTTGAACGGGTGATTGCCACCGTGATCGATGACAGCGAGCGGGTCACGGTGGAGATCCACTGGATTGGCGGCCATCGTACCCACACCCTCCTGGTGCGTCCGGTGGCGCGTTTGGAGCAACTGAGTGACTACCCTCAACTCGTCGCCCGCACGCTGGAACTGCATCAAGCCGGGTACCGCTGCCCGCAGATTGCCGAGCAACTCAACGCCGAGGGCTGGCGCCCGCCAAAACGACGTGAGACCTTCAATGGCCCCATGGTGACCAATCTGCTCACCCGTGAGGGGATCCGGGCCGGTCACTCCCCCGCCAAACCCGTTCCCTGGCCTGAGCGCGGGGCGGATGAGTGGCCCATAAACGAACTGGCCTTGGCCCTGAAGATGCCACCGGTCACATTGTTC
>NZ_JAJNAN010000121.1:0-793 GCF_022227565.1 Ectothiorhodospira sp. 9100 | reverse complement strand
CTGCCCCCTTGAACAGACAAGTCCAGCGCCGCAACACGTCGTCATCGGACCAGGACTCGGCTTGGGCTGGGTCCAGCTTGACCAGCAGATGATAGTGATTGGACATGACCGCATAGGCGGCGATGTCCACGGCGAACAGGGAGGCCAGCAGCCGTATACGATCTTCGATCCACTGCCGCCGGTGTTCAAAGCTTTTGCCGGTGACGTGATCCTGCCCGCAGAGGAAGGTGCGCCGCACACAGCGGGAGATGATGTGGTAGTAGGGCGTATCGGTGAGCGAAATCTGTTCACAGCGGGGGCGCGGCATGGTTCCCTCCAGAGGTTGCCGGTCCTGTCCGTGGCCGGGTTGGGGACAGGTTACCGCAAGGATGGAGATCGGCCAAGCTGGGAGCAGATATGGCACACTGTGGTTCGATCTCCTGCCAGGACGCCGCATGGGCAACCACCACGACACGGGCTACAAGGAACTGTTCAGCTACCCGGAGCTGGTCCGCCAGCTCATCGAGGGCTTTGCGCCGCCGGAAGTGACGGCAATGATGGACTTTTCCACCCTCACCGACCACAGCGGGAACTACATCACGCCGCTGTTCAAGGAAAAGTTTGAAGACAAGGTCTGGTCAGTGGAAGTGGACTGGGAGGGTACGAGGCAGCGGGTGTTCGTGTATCTGCTGATAGAGTTCCAGTCCACGGTGGACCACCGCCTGCCGATCCGGATGTTGCACTATGTGGCCTGCTTCTACGACCATCTGATCAAGACCCATGTGACAACGGCCCGCAAGGGTATGCCGCCGAT
>NZ_JAJNAN010000120.1:0-806 GCF_022227565.1 Ectothiorhodospira sp. 9100 | reverse complement strand
AAAGCGCTGCGACAGCGCCTTGATATGGTTCTTGCTGAGGCTGCGCTCGCCGGACAGCACCCGGGACACCATGGACTTCGAGCCGATCTCCGGAAGGTCGGCGATGCCCAGTTGGTGTTGCGCCATCAGCAAGCGCAGCATGGCGAGATCGGCTGGTTGCTTCAGGGCTCGTTGTTCGAAGGCCGCCAGTTCTTCATCCTGGTCCTCGTAGGTCTGGATGGCGTGTGTGAGCAGGTCGACGACGGCATTGAGCGGATCGCTGGCGGAATCCCCAGCTTCCTCGAGCAGGCTCTCGACCAGTGCCAGTGCCTCTTCATAATGGGCGTCGTCCTGGATGGGGAGATAGGGTGCCGCGGCTTGGGCGAAGCTGAGGCAGGCTTCTTTGAACACTGCAGCGGTCATGACAGTTCTCCTTTCGCGTAGCGCTTGCAGATTTTGTCGTACTCTGCGTGGGTGGCAATGTGCTTCACGTACATGCGGTTCTGAGCGAACTGGATAAAGGCGATCATCCGCAGGTGATTGCCTCCCACGTCGAGTACCCAGCATTTGTCCTTATGCTTGAAGTTGTCCAGTGAAGGGAAAACCCGTCGCATCGCCTCCGGCGTGCCGAATTTGCTCTTGCGAAGCACCCGGTAGAGATCTTCCAGGGCCTGTCTTTGGTTGGGGTGGGCCTTGGCCGCCTCGTGGAACGGGCGCTTGGAAATGACATGCATGGATGCTCCTGTCAGAGCCGATCTCATTGACTCATTGGCAACCATAGGGCGGGGTTGTCAATGAGTCAACCTTCACAATGTCTGGTTGAGTGG
>NZ_JAJNAN010000012.1:0-79140 GCF_022227565.1 Ectothiorhodospira sp. 9100 | reverse complement strand
TCAAAGCATAACACATGCGTAGCTATTTGATCACCGGGTTAATAAAAGATAAATTCTCATACTGCCCCAGGAACGAACCTTGTCTAACACCAGGCCTAAGATTGCAATATTCATACCCTACTTCAATAGCGGAGGCGTGGAACGAATGTTGGTCAATCTCGCATCCGGCTTGAGCGAAAAAGGCGTTCCACCTACCTTTATCGTTAATCATGCTCACTCAGCATTCTTGGAACAACTAACCAACGACATCAACCTCATAGCGCTCGAAGAAAAGGATAGCAAAGGAATTGTGGAAGCCTTTACTGACTATCTTTTGGAGAAGCGACCAGAAGTCATCCTTAGCGCAAAAGAAGATTGCGATATACTTGCCGCACGCGCATGGAGGCGATCCGGTAGACAGGCAAGACTGTATATGCGCACCGTAACAAACATGACCCAGCAAATGTCGCATCGCAACGCCATTCGACGCACTTGGAGACTTTGGAACGCGAGGCACCTATACCGTCAGGCCGACGGAATCATTGCCGTTTCCTCAGGAGTAGCAAAAGATTTTCAAAAAATCACTGGCCTGCCTTCAGACCGAATACATACCGCTCCTAACCCAGTTATAACACCCGAACTTATTGAACAATCTAAAGCGCATGTAGATCACCCCTGGTTTAACGAGCATGATCGACCCATCGTCCTGAGCGCGGGACGCTTGGGCCGTGCAAAAAACTTTTCCATGCTGGTTTCGGCGTTTGTGAAAGCACGTGCGGACCGCCCCATGCGTTTAGTGATACTCGGCGATGGACGAAGACGTGAACGCCTACTTAAGCAAGCGCAAGATCTAGGCATAGCTGAGGACATCTTTTTCCCTGGATTCTCAAAAAATCCTTACGCATGGATGTCTCGCGCTGATTTGTTTGTACTTTCGTCCCTATGGGAAGGATCACCCAATGTACTTACCGAGGCTATGGCATTAGGTGTACCCGTCATCTCAACTGACTGTCCTTCAGGCCCCAGGGAACTATTGGCCGAAGGAAAGTATGGGCCACTAATACCCTTGAATGATGTAGATGGCATGGCTAAAGCAATAATTGATGTTTTAGATACCCCACCCAAATCAGATGATCTCAAAAAAGCCGTAGAGGACTATAACGTCGAGCGTAGCGTGGAAATTTACATGAAAATCATGAATCTAAAGCCCGCAGCAGGACAAGCCCTATCTGGAAAAATTGAAATACCAAAAAGAAAACATCTCGCCATCTTGATTTCACTTTCGGGAGAAGGTGGTGTAGAACGAATGATACTAAATTTAATACACGCAATAAGTAACAAGGGATTCGATATCGATCTTCTGTTAATAAGAGAAGAAAGCCGTCATTTAACTGGATTACCCCCTAGCGTCAATATTATCCGCTTAGGTACGAGGCACAGCCAATTGTCTATAAGGCCTTTGTCCCGCTACCTTCAGACACATCGCCCCGCCCTGCTGCTGGCCGCCAAGGATCGCGCCGGTCGAGCCGCGCTGAAGGCCCGGCGCAAGGCCGGGGTTGATACCCGCATCTTCATCCGCCTGGGCACCACACTGTCCGAGGCCATGGAAGGGCGTTCGAGGCTGAGGAAATGGCTGCGCTACCGCCCCATGCGACGGCTTTATCCCTTGGTAAATGGGATCATTGCAGTGTCACAGGGGGTAGCGGATGATGTGCGCCAGATTACCGGCCTGCCTGAAAACCGGGTGCATGTGGTGCGCAATCCCGTGATCACCCCAGGATTTGAGGCATTGGCTGCCGAACCTGCTCCGCACCCCTGGCTGGAAGATGGGGGTGATCCGGTCATCATCGGCATGGGGCGACTGACCCGTCAGAAGGACTTTCCCACCTTGCTGAGGGCCTTTGCCAGTGTCCAGCCCCACCGGCCTGCGCGTTTGATCATCCTGGGAGAGGGTGGCGACCGCGAAGCCCTCGCCGCCCTTAGTCGGTCACTGGGTGTGGAGGACCGGGTCGTCATGCCCGGTTTTGCGGCCAACCCCTATGCATGGCTAAGACGAGCACATCTTTTCGTACTCTCCTCTGCCTGGGAAGGCTCCCCCAACGCACTCACCGAAGCCATGGCACTGGGAGTGCCAGTGGTTTCCACGGACTGTCGCAGTGGCCCGCGCGAGATCCTTCAGGGTGGGCGATACGGCCCGCTCGTGCCAGTGGGCGATGTGACAGCACTGGGTGAGGCCATGCTCGGAACACTGGATGCGCCCTTACCAGCCGACGACATCCGACTAGCGGTAGAGGAATATAGGGCCGAAATCAGTGCCCGCCGCTACCTGGAAGTCATGGGCCTTGAATCCCCGAAATAAAAGCCTCCACCCGTTGCACGTATTCCGTGTAATCCCGCAGGCAACTGCCGATGGAGCGGTGCAGGATGCTCCGGTCCACATCGTTGTAGTCATGCACCAGGATATTCCTGAGACCCGCGCTGGCGGCGATGGCCTTGGCAAAGTCCGCGTCGCATATATCCAGGTCGGCCAGCATGAGGAAGGTATCCCGGTAGCTGAGGCGTGTGCTCCGGGCCTGCGGCGGCAGACATTCCGCCAAGAGGTGTTCATTCACATCCACGGCGCGCATGACGATGCGTTCGATGATGCGTTCCACGGCGGCCAGCCGGATGTCGTCTGCCAGAAGTTCCTCCAGGGTGAGATCCTTGAAGCGCACCAGACGCACCAGGTCATCCGTGATCAGCTGCAGTTTGCGTCGGACGAATTCCTTACGAATCATGTAGTTGATCCTCCAGCCAGCCAAGTTTCCGACGCTGCAGGGTCTGTTCCAATCGCCGCAGATCGGCGGAATCCACGTAGTCACGGAAGGCATATGCCCGGTATTCGCAGAAAAGATCGGGATCACCCCATAACAGGCGGCCGATGGACATGATCTCCTGGCGAAACAGGGGGTCAGCGTCTTCCAGGCGCACCACGTCAAGATTGTGACCGGGGAACAGTGATGATACCTGTAGGTCCGCCTTCAGCAGTCCCTCATGGGGGCACCCCAGAATGGCCAGATCCACGTCACTTTCAGGGCCCGGTGGAGGACGCTGGCGGGCGTGGGAGCCGTAGAGCACGACCAGCCTCAGGCCCAGCCCTGTGGCTGCGGCGTCGAGTGCCTGCGGGTCTGGGGAAAGGGGATTCATCAACTGTCGCGTTGGGGCTGACCGAGGTGTGTTCATGATGGGGACGGGCTTCTTCCGGGTCAACGTCGATCGTGCGGGGAGAGCGCGGTGGGAGGTCGGCGGCTGGGGCTGCCCCCCTCATCCCCCGCCCTTCTCCCGAGGGGAGAAGGGAGTAGTGCCTGTAGACACCCACGCCGCTGGATTGGATACTTTGCCCCCCTCACGATCAAAGCCCACCGATCCCCCATGCTCCTCTCCCTCAAGCACAACTTCCTCTTCGTTCACATCGCCAAGACCGGTGGCACCAGCGTGCGGGCGGCGCTGTCGCGTTACCGCTACCAGGGACCCTGGGGCGTGCCCCTGTTCCTGTCCGACAAGCTGGATCAACTGAGCGGGCACCGGATCGGTGCCAAGTTTCCCCGCCATGCCAAGGCCATTGCTGCCCGGGAGATGCTGCCGGCAGAGCTGTACGACAACCTCTTCAAGTTCGTGTTCGTGCGCAATCCCTGGGACCTTCAGGTCAGCTCATTCTTTCACATCCGCAAGGAGCGCCCCCATGTGCTGGAGGGGGTGGAAACCTTCGAGCAGTTCGTGAAGCTCAAGTTCGACCCGCAGCGGGAATGGAACTACATGCTGGATACGTCGAAGGAGTTGCAGCGGGACTATGTGACCGACATGGGAGGACGATGCATCGTTGACTTCATTGGTCACTACGAGAGCCTGCAGGAGGATTTTGATACCGCCTGCGGGCGTATCGGCATCCCCAGGGTCGCCCTACCCCACCGGCGCAAGGCCGAGGGGCGGGATGATTACCGGCGCTACTACACGGACGAGACGGCCCGCATCGTCGAGGCCCATTACCGGCCGGATATCGAGATGTTTGGCTACCGATTCGACTCCCCTGCCCCTCAGGAGAGGCAGGGGTCAGCCGAATGAACGTCAGCCGCTAATCCTCCAGCGTGAACTCCGTGCTGCAGTAAGGGCACAGGATCCGGCCATCCTTGCTGTCCTCAATGGGCAGAAACACCCTCGGATGCGATGCCCATAGCGCCGTGCCCGGCATGGGGCAATGCAGGGGCAGGTCCTTGCGGGTCACCCGGATGGCCGTCTGCTGATTGGCCACCTGATACTGATCCTGATGCAGTGCGGTCTGCGGATTGGGCATGGCATCTCACTCCTTGGGGCACGTCAGATATAGGTGAGCCACTCATCATGCTTGGGATGGCGGCCCTTGACCACATCAAAATACAACGTCTGCAGCTTCTCGGTGATGGCACCGCGACCACCGTTGCCGATGCTGCGGCCATCCAGTTCGCGGATGGGGGTCACCTCGGCGGCGGTGCCGGTGAAGAAGGCCTCGTCGGCCACATAGACCTCGTCCCGGGTGATGCGCTTCTCGCGCACCTCAATGCCGCACTCATGGGCCAGGGTGATGATGGTGCGCCGGGTGATGCCATCCAGGGCGGAGGTGAGCTCAGGGGTGTAGATCACGCCGTCATACACAATGAAGAAGTTCTCGCCACTGCCCTCGGCCACATAGCCCTCGGTGTCCAGCAGCAATGCCTCGTCACAGCCACAACCCTGAGCTTCCTGAAGGGCCAGCATGGAGTTCATGTAGTTGCCGTTGGCCTTGGCCTTGCACATGGTCACGTTCACATGGTGCCGACTGAAGGAGGAAGTCTTCACGCGGATACCGCGCTCCAGGCTCTCGGTGCCCAGGTAGGCGCCCCACTCCCAGGCGGCCACGATGGCGTGCACCTCCAGGTTGTCGGCCCGCAGACCCATCCCCTCGGCCCCGAAGAAGCACATGGGACGCAGGTAGGCGCTGGTGAGCTTGTTGTCACGCACGGCGGCTACCTGGGCGGCGTTGAGCTCATCAGGCGTGTAGGGGATGGTCATGCCCAGGATATGGGCGGAACGGAACAGGCGACGGGTGTGGTCGCCCAGTCTGAAAATGGCCGGACCGCGGTCGGTCAGATAGGCGCGTACGCCCTCGAACACCCCCATGCCATAGTGCAGGGTGTGGGTGAGCACATGGGTCTTGGCCTCGCGCCAGGGCACCATCTCACCGTCGTACCAGATCAGACCATCGCGATCGGCCATGATGGACATGCAATGCTTCCTCTTGAATATTCGATCATCAGTGCCCCCACCGGGGGATGGAACACCGCCGGGAGGGGCGATGGGTCAGGTCATCAACTGCTGCCAGTAAGCGCGCACCCGGTCCCGCTCCCGGGACCACTGAGCCGCATCCACCCGTGTCGTCTGATCCTGAAGCGTCAGTTCGTGGATACGGTCCCTGAAGGCCCGGTAGGTATCCATCAGGAACACGGCAGCGTCCCTGGACATCAGATCGGTCTCGATCAGTGATTCCAGGATACGGATATTGTCCGGATAGGTGGACAACTCCGGATACTCTCTGGCATGTGCCAAAACCAGGTATTGCACCATAAATTCGATATCCGCGATACCGCCAGGGTCTCTCTTCAGATCAAAGCGCGCGGGATCACGACTGGCGTGCTCTTTCCACATCTTCTCGCGCATCTCGCGCACCTGGCGCTTGAGCTCCTCCGGATCCCGCTCGCGCCCCAGCACACGCTGACGCATGGCCTGGAAGGCCTCGGCA
This sequence comes from Ectothiorhodospira sp. 9100, assembly GCF_022227565.1. Lineage (NCBI taxonomy): Bacteria > Pseudomonadati > Pseudomonadota > Gammaproteobacteria > Chromatiales > Ectothiorhodospiraceae > Ectothiorhodospira > Ectothiorhodospira sp. 9100. The sequence continues at coordinate 73,370 of NZ_JAJNAN010000012.1, read as the reverse complement.
ATCCGGGCATCGCCCGCCACGGGGCGGGCCCGTACCAAGGCCTGGTGTTCCCAGGTCCAGGCGGAGTTCATCTGGTAGTCCTCGAAGGCCTCCAGACCAATCACCAACAGTCCGGCGGCACCGCTGGGGCGCAGGCGCGTGTCCACCTCGTAGAGCCGTCCGGCGCCGGTGAACACCCCCAGAAAATGCAGTATGCGCTGCCCCACCCGGGCAAAGAACTCACTGTTATCCAGGGAGCGATCCCCATCGGTCATGGCCTGATCACCCCGGCTGTCGTGCAGGAAGACAATATCCAGATCCGAGCCATAACCCAGTTCCAGCCCCCCCATCTTGCCATATCCCACCACGGCGAAACCCGGCTCATAGGGCTCACCATCGATCAGGCAGCGGGGTCGGCCGTGCTTGGCGATGAGCTGTTCCAGCACCAGCGACAGCACCTTTTCCAGCACCACCTCGGCGATCCAGGTGAGGTGATCGCTCACCTTCATCACCGGCAACACATCCATGATATCGGCTGCCGCCACCTTGAGCACCTGCACCTGCTTGAACATGCGCAGGCGATCCATCACCTGCTCCAGGTCATCCAGAGGCACCTGTACCAACTCGTCCTCCACTGCCTCGCGCAACCCCTGGCGATCCGGTGGAGCATACAGGCTGCGGGGATCCAGCAATTCATCCAGCAGCAGGGGATAGCGGGTCAGGTGATCGGCGATCCAGGGGCTGGCTTCGCACAGGCGCGCCAGTTGCGACAAGGCCAGGGGGTTTTCCACCAGCAGAGAGAGGTACACCGAGCGCCGGGCGATGGTCTGCACCAGCCGAAGCAGACGACCGAGTGTCGCATCGGCCTCCTCCAGGCCGTTCAAAACGCCCAACATCAACGGCATCAGACGATCCAGGCGCTCCCTTCCGGTGGCGGTCAGCGAGCGACAGGCACTGCTTTCACGCAGATGCTCCACGGCGGAGAGGGACGACCCGGGATCCTTCAACCCCAGCCCAACCAATACCTCCAGGGCACGTTCATGCCCCAGGCTACCGGCCCACAGGGCCGCCAGATCACGCTGCACATCGGACTGGGCAGCCGCCTCGCCCTCCTCGTCCGCGCGCTGGGGGGCCGCGAACACCTGCTCGAAGTGCCCATGGATGCGACGCATATGGCGGCCCAAGGCAGTCTCAAACCCCTCCCAATCGGCAAAGCCCATGGACAGGGCGAGACGCAACTGCCCGGCCTGATCGGGGGGCAGACAATGAGTCTGCTGATCCGCCACCATCTGCAAGCGATTCTCCGTGCGCCGCAGGAAGGCATAGGCCTCCTTGAGCTGTTCCACGGCATAGTCCGGCATGACCTCCTGACGGGCCAGCTGATCCAGCACCGGGCGGATGCCACGCAACTGCAGCGAGGGATCGCGGCCGGCACGAATGAGCTGGAAGGCCTGTCCGACAAACTCCACCTCGCGGATGCCGCCCTCGCCCAGCTTCACATCCCGCTCCTTGCCCTTGCGCGCCGCCTCGCGGTTGATCATGGCCTTCATGTCCCGCAGCGACGCAAAGGCCCCGTAGTCCAGATAGCGGCGATAGACAAAGGGCCTGAGCAGGGTATGCAGTTGCTCAGCACTTTCCCGATCTCCGGCCACGGCCCGGGCCTTGATCAGGGCATAGCGCTCCCATTCCCGCCCATGGCTCTCGTAATAGTCCTCCAGGGCATCAAAACTCATCACCAGCGGACCGGCATCGCCAAAGGGCCGCAGCCGCATGTCCACGCGGAACACGAAACCATCCGCGGTCTTCTCATGGAGTACCTTGATCAGGCGCTGGCCCAGGCGGATGAAGAACTGCTGGTTCTCCAGGCAGCGCTCCCCATCGGTCTGCCCGGGCTGGGGGTAGGCGAAGATCAGGTCGATATCCGAGGAGAAGTTCAGCTCCCGCCCCCCCAGCTTGCCCATGCCCAGCACCACCAGTCGCTGGGAATGGCCCTGGGCATCCCGGGGCTCGCCATGTCGGCGTGCCAGTTCCCGATGCTGCCAGGTGAGGGCCTCGTCGATGAGATGCTCGGCCAGGCGGGTCAGATCCTCCAGGGCTTCATTCAGGTCGGAAAGGCCCGCCAGGTCACGCCAGGCAATGCGCACCATCTCCCGGTTGCGCACCCCGCGCAGGGCACGCATCAGGGCCGGCTCATCGGTGGCATCTTCCAGGGCCTCGGCCACATGACGGGCCATCTCGCCATCCTCATACGACCGTTCCAGATCCCCCGACGTCACCAGATCCACGAACAAGGCCGGTCGTCGCACGCAGGTCCGGGCCACAAAATCACTGTAATACCAGACCCTCCCGATGAGATCCGGCCACGCATCCAGGGACACCCCCTCACGCTCACAGGCCTTCAGGAAGTCATCACCAAGATGGTTCACGCTGGCGCGGGCGGCGCTGGGCACGGCATCAAGCGGCAGGTCTTCAGGAGCAGGCAGGGTCATCGGGGCAACTCAAGAGCAACGGGTTGGGGGTTCAAGGCGGGCCACCGCCGCCGAATTCAGCTTTATTGACTGCGTGATACCGGGCTTCCTCGGGGGTGGCCTGGCCTGCGTCCACCAATCGCCGCAAGGCGGCATCCATGGTCTGCATGCCCACCAGGGCACCGGACTGCATGGTGCCGGGCAGCTGGTCCGTCTTGCCCTCGCGCACCAGATTGGCCACGGCGGGGGTGTTCACCAGGATCTCCACCGCCGCGACCCGACCGCTCCCATCGGCCCGCCGCACCAATTGCTGGGACACCACTCCGCGCAGGGAGGTGGAGAGCATGGTGCGGATCTGCGCCTGTTTCATGGCTGGAAAGGCATTGATGATCCGATCCACCGTGGCTGCGGCCCCGTTGGTATGCAGCGTACCCAGTACCAGGATACCCGTCTCGGCCGCGGTCACCGCCAGGGAGATGGTCTCCAGGTCGCGCATTTCCCCCACCAGGATGGCGTCGGGATCCTCGCGCAGGGCCGAGCGCAGGGCGGCAGCGAAACTGGGCGTGTGCAAACCCAGTTGACGCTGGCTGATCAGGCAGCGCTTGCGCTCGTGGATGAACTCGATGGGGTCCTCGATGGTGATGATATGACCACGACGGCGCTCGTTGATGTCGTTCACCAGGGCCGCCAGGGTGGTCGATTTGCCCGATCCCGTCTTGCCCGTCACCAGGATCAGGCCATGGCGCTGCATCCCCAGGCTGGCGATCACCGGGGGCATGTTCAACTCCCCCAGCGACAGGGCACGGGCGGGGATGGCACGAAAGACCACCGCCAGGCCGTTGAGATGCCGGGAGAGGTTCACACGAAAACGCGCCAGATCCGGGATGGCATAGGCGAAATCGGCCCCATCCTCCCGCTCGAAGGTCTGGCGTGCCGCATTGGGCAGAATCTCCGCGGTGAGATCATTCACCGTCTGGGAGGTAAGGGCCTCATCGGAGAGATTCTCCAACTCGCCGTTGATGCGCAAGCGCGGCGGGTCGCCGCCGATCAGGTGCAGGTCGGAACCGCCCCGCGCAATCAATTCCCGTAGATAACCGTCCACCTGGTGCATCACTCACCCTCCCGCCAGGTTGATCCGGGGCAACAGGCTGGAATCGGTGACAAAGCGCTGAAAGGCCTGCTTATCGGTGGCGTACTGATAGGCATCGTCCGGGTCCACTTCATTGCGCTGTATGGCCTCCAGCAGGGCCTGATCCAGGAGTTGCATGCCCTGGTCACGACCCGTCTGCATCTGGGAAGGGATCTGGTGCACCTTGTCGGACATGATCATGCGGGCAATGGCCCGGTTCATCACCAGGCACTCGACAATGGCCCGGCGGCCTCGCCCATCGGCGGACTTGATCAGATTCTGGGTGACCACCCCATGCAGGTTCTGGGAGAGAAAGGTCTTGCCCTGCTCGCGCTGCTCCAGTGGCAGGGCATCCAGGATACGGTCGATGGTCTTCACCGCCGAGGTGGTGTGCAGGGTGCCCAGCACCAGGTGACCCGTCTCGGCGGCCACCATGGACATGATGATGGAATCCACATCTCTGAGCTCCCCTACCAGGATCACATCCGGGTCCTGGCGCAGGGCAGCCCGCAGCCCCTTGGCAAAGCTGGGCACGTGGGTGCCCACCTCCCGCTGGATCACCTGGGCTCGCTTGCAGCGGTGCACGAACTCCACCGGGTCCTCCAGGCTGATGATATTCACTGAACGACGGGTATTGATGTGATCAATGATGGCCGCCAGCGTGGTGGATTTGCCGGTGCCGGTGGAGCCGGTCACCAGCACCATGCCCTGATGATGATCCACCATCCGGGTCACCACCGGCGGCAGTCCCAGGCTGTCCAGGGCTGGTACCTGGGCCGGGATGTGCCGGAAGGTGGCCCCCACCCCGGTGGCCTTGCGGAACAGGTTGGCCCGGAACCGGCCCACCTCGTCGTTCACATAGGAAAAATCCAGATCGTCACCGCCCCGAAACCGCTCCTTCTGGGCCGGGGTGAGGATCTCCATCACATAGGCCTCCAGCTCCCGATCGCCCAGGTCGCGAAACCGGATGGGCATCAACTCGCCATTCATGCGCAGCATGGGGGGCACCCCAACCGCCAGGTGCAGATCGGAACACCCCTGTTCCCGGGCCAGTTTGAGAAAGGCGTCGATTCTGGGCATGGCAAGGTCTCGTTCAGGCAGCCAATCCAGCCGTGCAGGCCATCAGGCCCGCCGCTCTTGCTGGAACTCTAACAGCGTCTTGCGCACATCCCGCATGGTGGGATAGCGATCCTCCGGGTTCACCGCCATCATGGTCATCACGATGGCGCTGAGCTCGCGGTCAATCCCAGGACTGATCTCATGGGGCGGCGTCGCCTGTCCCTGCACGTGCTGATACATGATGGCCATCTGGTCTTCACCGCTATAAGGCACCTGCCCCGTGATCATCTCGTACAACATCACCCCGAGAGCATAGATGTCGGCACTGTGGGTGATCTTGCGGCCCGTCACCTGCTCCGGGGCCATGTACTTGGGGGTACCGATGAGGATGCCGGTACGGGTCAGGCGGGTGTCCGCCGAACCGGTCACCGAGGCGATGCCGAAATCCACGATCTTGAGTTGCTCCCGGTTGTTGATCAGCACATTGCCCGGCTTGAGATCCCGGTGGATGACACCCACCTGGTGAGCGGCACCGATGCCGGCGGCAATGCAGGCGGCAAAGCCCACCGCCCTGTCCTGAGGCATGGGACGCTCCTGCTTGAGGACCACGCCCAGGGTGGAAGACGGGAAATATTCCATGGAGATGGCCAGTACCCCCTGCACCGTCAGGAAGTCGTAGATACGGATCACGTTCTCGTGAGTGATCTTGCGCGACAGACGCAGTTCCTGAACGAAGCGCTTGATCATCTCCTCGTCGGCCGCCAGCTGCGGATTCATCACCTTGAGGATGATGGTCTCGGAGATCATCACATCCTCCATGAGCAGCACGGTGCCAAAGGCACCTTTGCCCACACGACGGATGAAACGGTAGCGTTCCCCCAGTGTCTCGCCGGGTTTGAGGGTCTCCAGATCCAGGCCCGCACCGTGAAAGCTCAGGCGACGGGTACCCGCGGCAGTCTCATCCGCTCCGGTCCGTGTGACGGCGATCTGCCCGGTATCACTATCCAGCATGGAGGTGGCCTCGGGCAGGGCTTGACCCGAGACGCCTTGTCCAAGCGAAGACACGGCAAACCTGGCCTCCAGCCGGGCACTGGCATCCCGGGCCATATCGTGCAGTTCGCTATCGCCGTCAGCGGACACACGGCGAACGGCCGTCAGAATATCACCGGCAGTTCGGGCATCGGCCAGGTCCACCAGAGCATTCATCGCCTCCAGACGCACGGCGCGATCACCATCAGCCAGGCGCTGTATCAAGGGTTCCACGGCACGGTCATCCTGCAGGCGGGCCAGGGCGCGCACCACCACCGGAGCGGCATCGGCATCCCGGTCCAGCATCTTCAGCAGGGCCGGCACCGCAGCGGTATTGCCAATACTGCCCAGGGCATCCACGGCGCGCTCGCGCACCCACCAGTCCGAGTCCTCCAGGGCATCAATCAGGTAGGTCAACGCCGTCTCGTCGCGGGTGGAGTTGAGGATCTCCACCGCCGAGCGGCGCACGAACTCGTCTTCATCACGAATCAGTTCCACCACCGCCCGTACCACTCGGGGCCCGCCAATCTGTGCCAGCGCGTCGGCGGAACGGGCCCGCACCCACCAGTCCTCGTCCTTGATGGACACCAGCAATTCCTTGATGTTGCTGGCATTGCCCACTCCATTGAGCACCTCCACAGCGGCCCGGCGCACATACTCCGACTCATTCTGCAGCACCGGCAACAGATGGCGCATGATATGCGGGTCATCAAGCTTGATGATGGCGTCAATGGCCTTTTGCTGCACGTTGATGTCCGGGTCATGCAGCAGAGCGCACAGGGAGGCGGCGTCCATATCCACCGCGCCCAGTGCCATCAAGGCCTCCAGTGCGGCGCCACGCACGCCCCTGTCCTCGTCACTGAGTCGCTCCTGCAGGATGGCACGCACGGCGGGGGTATCAAAGCGACGCAGCACCCTCACCACCATGCGCCGGATCACCGGATCCTTCCCCGAGGCGCGGCTCATCAGATCCGGTAGCACCGCCTCGTCGGCCACCTCGTCAACCACCCGGAACAGGGCATTGCGATCCAGCGGTGGCAGTTCATAGGCCTCGCGCAACAGCAGGCTGGCGTTGAGTCGAGCCCGATGGGCGTGCAACACCCGCACCAGGGCCGACCTGGACACATGGGGATCACGAAAGGCCCGTGCCAGAGGGTTGGGATCGAATCCCCTGGCCTCCTCAAGGATCTGGGTCACTCGGTCCACCTGGGTCGGGTTGGTGTCAGACAGCGCCTGCAGAAAAACCGGTAGCGTCTTGTCGCACACCAGGCATCGCAGCAGCTCCATGGTGCGGGACAGGCCCTCACCCGAGGCATCTCCCAGCCCGTGCAGCAGACGACGTACACCGGCATCTCCCAGGGACCTCAGTTTCTCAAGACGCCTTTGGGCCTGCGCTTCACCCAGATCCCCGGCATCCAGCAGACGCTGGATCTGACGGTCGGCTCGAAAATCGCTGAACACACTCACGACGGATCGCCCTCGTCGGGACATCCTGCGGTCGAGGGCGCACCGGCATGAGCCCCGTTCCGGAGATGCCGCGGAACGCGGCCACGATCAATCCCGGGGGGCATCATCATCGGGCGAGACACGCACGATGTAGGCCTTGTTCACCAGCGTGACCTCCGTATCCGACAGGAACAGGCGCACAAAGCGCTGATCATGGATATTGATGTAGTCGTAGAGACGGGCATTCTGCGGGTCCAGCAACTCCCGGATGGTCCCCACCAGATTGGAGCCGTCCATGAGATGCAGTCGGGCTCCCAGGCAGACCGCGTTGTCCTCGGATCCGGGTGCATCCACCGCGTGCTCCAGTCGCACCACCGAATGCTTGTTGTAGAATCGCGTTTCGTCTTCGCCGCACTGAATCACGAAGAAGGGCTCGGGCCCGTTGAGGATCTCCGCTGGCGACTCTTCCCCCAGGTAGCGAGCGCTTTGCAGATGAACGAACAGGGACCCCAGAACCAGACCATCAGGATGCACCCAGGCCTTGACCGGTTTGAGCTTCTTGGGAATCTTCAGTGCTTCTTTATCCACGGGCGCCCCCTATGGAGAATCTCCAGGCCAACGACAGGTGACTTCACAGTATGCCGCAAACATCCGGCGCTGACTAAGGTCGGCACACAGATCCTGTTGACATGGACGCAAAACAAAATGACAATCGTTCTTGTTTATCCCGGTATCCGCCGGGCATTGAACCTTCACGATAGGGAGTGACTCCTTCCATGATCCAACGCCCCATCACCGCACTGGCGAGCCTCACCGTCGCCGCCGTGACCGCCCTCACCCTGCCCCTGCCCCTTTTTGCCAACGATGAAGTGAACGTCTACTCGGCCCGGCAGGAAGCGCTGATCAAACCCCTGATGGATGAGTTCACCGAGGAGACCGGCATTCGCGTCAACATCGTCAGTGCTCGGGCCGATACCCTGCTGCAGCGTTTGCGCAGCGAAGGCCGGAACACCCCCGCTGATGTCCTGATCACCGTGGACGCTGGCAATCTGCACAACGCCAAGGAGGCCGGTGTACTGCGCCCGGTTGACTCCGAAGTGCTCAAGGAGGCCATCCCGGAAAGTCTGCGGGATCCAGAGGGTTATTGGTACGGGCTGTCCATGCGCGCGCGCCCCATCATGTATGTCACGGGCGAGGTGGATCCAGAACAACTGTCCACCTACGAGGCCCTGGCGGACGAGCAATGGCAACAGCGCATCTGCATCCGTTCCTCCAGCAACGTGTACAACCAGTCCCTGGTGGCCTCCATGATCATCGCCAACGGTGAGGAGGAAACGGAAGAGTGGGCGCGTGGGCTCGTGGACAACATGGCTCAACCGCCCCGAGGCGGCGACCGTGATCAAATCCGTGCTGCCGTGGCCGGTGTCTGCGACATCGCCATCGCCAACACCTATTACCTGGGGCAGATGCTCAACTCCGACGACGACACCGAGCGAGCCACGGCGGAGGCCATCAGCGTGTTCTGGCCCAACCAGGAAGGTCGGGGCGCCCATGTCAACGTCAGTGGTGCTGGTCTGATCACCCATACCGAAAATGTCGATAACGCCGTGAAGCTCCTGGAATTCATGGTCAGCGACCGGGCCCAGCAGTGGTATGCCGAGGCCAACCAGGAATACCCGGTGAAACCAGGCGTTGAATGGAGCGACACCCTGTCCGAGCTGGGTGACTTCAAACCCGACGCCGTCAACCTGGGCCAACTGGGTGAATACAATGCCGAGGCCGTGCGCCTGATGGACCGGGCGAACTGGCGGTAAGTGTCTTGGTGAGACCTTCCCCCGGCCCCTCTCCCCGATGGGGAGAGGGGCTAACAGGCTGTCTTCCGGGCTGCGACGCGTTACTATGTCGGGCTTTGAGCGTACTCATGCCCATGAACCATTACCCAAGCACTCCATGAGATCGGCCCTGGCTACCCTCGGGGACACGCTGCCGCGTCCCCGCTGGCGCAGACCGGAAGGCTGGACCATCATCACGCTGCTGATCGCGGGCGTGTTGTCATTGCCGATCCTGGTCATCTTTGCCCATGTCTTCGTGCCCGCCTCGGAAGTGTGGCTGCACCTGCGCCAGACCGTGCTGCAGGATTACGTGGTCAACTCGCTGATCCTGATGCTGGGCGTTGGCGTCGGGGTGCTGCTCATTGGCGTCTCCACCGCCTGGCTGGTGAGCATGTGCGACTTCCCGGGCAGGCGCGCCTTTGAATGGGCCCTGCTCCTGCCTCTGGCCATGCCAGGCTACATCATCGCCTATACCTACACGGGCATGCTGGATTTTGCCGGCCCGGTGCAGACACAGATCCGCGATCTCACCGGCTGGGGCTATGGCGATTACTGGTTCCCCGAGATCCGCTCCCTGTCCGGGGCCATCGCCATGCTCACGCTGGTGCTCTATCCCTATGTCTATCTGCTCAGCCGGGCCGCCTTCCTGGAACAGTCCATCTGCGTGCTGGAGGTCTCCCGCACCCTGGGTTCCAGTCCCTGGGCGGGTTTTCGGCGTGTGGCCCTGCCCCTGGCCCGGCCAGCCATCATCACCGGCCTCAGCCTGGCCCTGATGGAAACCCTGGCCGACTACGGTACGGTGGAGTATTTCGGCATCCCCACCTTCACCACCGGCATCTTCCGCACCTGGTTCGGCATGGCCGATCCGGGGGCCGCGGCGCAACTGGCCGCCCTGATGATGACCTTTGTACTGGTACTGATCGTGCTGGAGCGCTACTCCCGGCGCCGCGCCCGATTCCACCACACCAGTGCCCGCTATTCTCGCCTGCCCCGCTATCGCCTCAAGGGTTGGGCTCGCACCGGCGCCCTCGTCGCCTGCCTGCTGCCCATTGTCCTGGGATTTGTGGTGCCCTCCAGTCAGCTGTTCCAGTGGGCCATGAAGACCACCCACATGTGGCTGCAGCCACAGTTCCTGGGGCTGGTGTGGAACAGCGTCTCCCTGGCGGCCATCGCCGCGGTGCTGGCAGTGTTCCTGTCCCTGATCATGGCTTATGGCAAACGCCTGGAATCCTCCCGAACCACCAACGCTGCCGTGCGCATCGCCGGCATGGGCTACGCCATCCCGGGCACTGTCATTGCCGTGGGGATCATGCTGCCGTTTGCCTGGGTCGATAACACCATCGACAGTTTCATGCGTGACACCTTCGGCATCTCCACCGGGCTCCTACTCTCGGGCACCCTGGTCGCCCTGGTGTTTGCCTATTGCGTGCGCTTTCTGGCCGTCTCGCTGAATACGGTCGAGGCGGGTCTGGGCAAGATCAAACCCTCCATGGACGATGCCGCTCGCTCCCTGGGCTCCGACCCCCGCACCGTGCTCTGGCATGTTCACATGCCCATCATGCGTGGCAGCATCCTCACGGCGCTGCTGCTGGTATTCGTGGACATCTTGAAAGAACTGCCCGCCACCCTGATACTGCGCCCCTTCAACTTCAACACCCTGGCGGTGCGCGCCTTCGAGCTGGCCTCGGACGAGCGCCTGGCGGATTCCGCCAGCGCCGCCCTGGCCATCGTCCTGGTCGGGATCACCCCCGTGATCCTGATCAGCCGCACCATCAGCCGCTCAAGACCCGGACATGACACGCCTGCTTGAGATCGACCACGTGAGCGTGGGCTACGACGGTACCGACGTTGTCCACGAAGTCACCCTGACCCTGAACACCGGCGTCATCGGCTGCCTGCTGGGCCCCAGTGGCTGCGGCAAGACCACGCTGCTGCGCTCCATTGCCGGGTTTGAGCCCATCAGTGACGGGCGGATCCAGCTTGAGGGCCAGGAGGTCAGCCGCCCTGGACGCACTCAACCACCGGAACGTCGCCAGGTGGGCATGGTCTTTCAGGATTTCGCCCTGTTTCCACATCTGACCGTGGCGGAAAACATCGCCTTTGGCATCCGCGGCCAATCCGCCAGGCAGCGCCGCCAACGGGTCACGGAACTGCTCAGCCTGATTTCCATGGACGGCTATGGGGAAGCCTATCCCCATGCCCTCTCCGGGGGCCAGCAACAGCGTATCGCCGTGGCCCGGGCCATGGCCCCGCGCCCCCGTGTGCTGCTCCTGGACGAACCCTTTTCCAACATGGATGTGGAACTGCGGGAGGGACTGGCCCGGGAAGTCCGGGCCATTCTCAAGCAGGAGGAGATCACCGCCATGCTGGTCACCCACGACCAGAACGAGGCCTTTGCCTTTGCCGACCGCATCGCCGTGATTCACGCCGGGCGGGTATTGCAGTGGGACACCGCCTACAACCTCTATCACAAGCCCCGGGATCGTTTCGTGGCCGACTTCATCGGCCAGGGCCGCATGCTCCCCGGCCAGGTGCTCAGCGAGCATGAGGTGGAAACGGAGCTGGGCACCATCACCGGCAGCGTACCCCAGAACTGCAGTCCGGGCGCCCCGGTGGATGTGCTGGTGCGGCCCGATGACATCCTGCCCGATGATGACAGCGAGATCTTCGGCGAGGTCATGGATAAGGCCTTTCGTGGTGCCAGCTTCCTCTATAACCTGCAACTGGGTAGCGGCACCCGGGTGCTGTGTCTGACACCCTCCCATTACAACTTCGCCCTGGGAGAGCGCATCCCGCTCAAACTGGGCTTCAACCACCTGGTCATCTTCCCCCGTTGAGGTGATGCTCCACCCGACCCCGCAGATTCACGGCGGGGGCTGCCAGATGGATGGCCCGGCCATGAAGGATCACCACACCACGCGCCGGCAGCAGGGTGATCCCCGCTTCGGGCGTGCCGATGACAATAGGACGCCCACCCCGGGACTGGATATGAAGATCCTGGTCCGCCCACCAGTCAAGATCCCCTTCCACCCGCCATTGGCCCTCTCCCGCCATCACCTCAAGGCCCAAGCCGGCGCCGGCGGAGAGGGTCAACCGCCGGGTCGCCATGGCTCGCAGGTCCGCCTCGGCGTCCATGATCACGTGATGACGGACACGCGCCCGCCAGTCGCCCGCGGCCCGATGGATACACTGCCCGGATGCCTGAAGCGAGGCTTCGCCTGCCACACGCTCATGCCGATCCCCCCCTGCCCATGAATCCAGGTGGGCGCCGCACCGTATGTGCAAACAACCACCGGTGGTGGCAATGAGCGCGCCCTGGCGACAGATCAGGGACAAGGCGGCGGCATCCATGCGGGCATCCAGGGCCAGCAGGTGCTGCTCGTCACGGGTGAACAGCTTCAGCAGTGCGCGCCCCTCCCGATCATCCATCAGCAGGGTGTGACCGCCAGCACTGCGGTAGAGATGCCGACGGTCATCCCGGGCATCGACCGGATTGGCGTGGGCCCCATCGAAACCGGCCCCGGCAATCACCGCAAAGCCATCCGGATCCCCGCCCAGGATCATCAGGCTCACGGATTGCCCTGACTGCAACGGAGTGTGCCAGCCACTGGCCCGCCCGTCTTGCCCCGGAGGGGCGGCGTAGGGGGTCAGTCGTGGCCAGTGTGGCCCCGCCTCGGGCGCCATCAGGCCCACATCCATGAATAGGCCATGGGCCCGCTGACATCCGGCGTCATCCATGTGGGGACCGGAAGGACCCTGAATCCGGGCCTGAAGCATATCCGGCACCGCGCCCCCATGCCGGCACGGCTCCGCGGGCTGGTAGGGGATGTTCCCGGGGCACAGCCGCACACGATTGCGATACCCCCATCCACCTGACTCATCCGCCCGCGCCTCATGCAGAATGGATTCCACCCGCCACACCCCTCGCGGGACCGCGGGGTGACCCGGGGCCGATATCTGGATCCGGTCTCCGGGCTGCAGATCCTGCACGGTGGTCTCCAGCAACAAGCCATGGGCTCGACAGACCTCGCGCTGAGCCAGAATCCAGGCCCGCCATTCCAGGCTTCGGCTATCATGCAACCCCCAACCGGGATGGTCTTGCACGCCTTCGCCATGACCGCTGTCCGCGGTGGCCACACAGGGCCTTCCGTCGGCCAGCCGCCCCTGAACACGGATCCGCCGGCAAACCGCGCGATGATGTTCCCGGGCGCTGAGCACGCCCACGGGTCGATCCCCCCACCCCCCAGGCGATCCCAGCCAGTTCAGTACACGGTGCCCGGGCATGCCCGCGCCATCTTCCAGTCGCAACGTTTCCATGCCCTCGGCCACGGTCAACCGGGTGTGGATCCCGGCACGAGCCAGCACCCGGAACAGCAGATCGGCGTCGCGCTCATCCGCTTGCAGGATGGCTCCACGGCGGGGGTGATCCCGGGTAAGGTGCCGGGCATCCACCGCCAGCCCCAGCGGATCCAGCAATTCCCGGGTGAGCCCCACGGCATCCAGACCAATGAACAGGCGCGTGTCCCGATGCAGGGTCAACCCCGCCAGCCGGCTACGCAGGGTAAGGCGCCAGCGCCGCCCCACATCCTCAGCCTTGCAACTCGGGCGACAGGCGGTCAGAACGCCCAGCCATTCACGCGTGGGGCTCAAACAGGGGGAGAGTATCAAACGGGCCGGGGCCCCCAGGCATGCCAGACACTCCGGCCCGGCGTGGACCACGTCCACCTCCATGCGGGTGATCCGGGAGAGACCCTCACGCAGTCGCAGGGCGACAACGGGCAGCTCGAGATCACCGAGGGTGAGGCTCAGGGCAACCCCGGCTGAAAGGGAGTGAGGAGGCTGTTTCACAGGCACATCCATGGGCATCGAAGCACTTCCCTGATCCGTGGGAGAAGGCATGAACATATCACCCCCGGGGATGGCTTTGAAGGGCAGACCAGTGGCATGAAAAAAGGCCTGAAAAGCTCTTCAAAAATCCCTCCCGAAGCGTTATGGTGGCGCCCGTTCCCGGGGGGATGCGAATGGCGGCCCACTACCGCCTCACTTGCCTCCCCATACAGGCGTCAACCCTGACCGGGGGCCTTTGTGAGGCAATAGAGGATCCACCTCTCGTATGGACAGTTGCAGTACAAACGGCACACGCGCGGCGGCCCTTCCGGGCTGGTCCAGGATGGTGTGCAGCGTCCATCGGGACGAGCGCCCCGCAACGGTCATCTGACCTTCCCGGGCTCTCCCCCAGGCGCCGCCCTCCGGAACGCACGGGAGAACCCGACCCCGACTTCACCACCCATGCCCGGTTTCCCCGGTGCCGTGGGGGAGTTGCATTGATATCGGGATCATCTCTCCCCGGCCCCGCCTGTTGCCACACCCGCCACACCGCGCAGCACGCCCCCGGGCAAGAAGGAAACAATGAGATGACCGAGATGATGACCAAGGCCAACGACCGCTTCGAAGCCAACCACTACCAGGCCATTCACTGGATTGACGAGCGTCAGGACCCCGCGCTGCAGACCGTGGACCGGGCTGTCAGGCAGGGGCATTACCAGACGGCCCGCACGCGGTTTCTGAAGCTGGCCGAGTCATCCCAGATCGGTGTTCTTCAGCACATCCCCCAGCAGGATGCGGTGCGTCTGGCCGGGGGGCTGCCCACCTATACCGTCGCCCGCCTCTTCGAGCACCTGCCCCGCCCCCTGGGCCGCGCCATTGTGCAGTCCCTGCCGGAGGGCAAGCGGGAGGGCGTGGTGGTCATCCTCAACCATCGCCGTCAGACCCCCCGCAGCCTGCGGAGCCGACCGCTTCAGGGTTGATCAGGCCACCCCCGCGGGGCCAGCGTGGCAGATGCCGATGGGGACGGTCGCGCCGCCCGCGGGGAAGCAGACTCAAGGCCTATGGGTTATCCTTGGCATCACTCCCAAGGACCCGGTCCCGCTCACTCCCGTGAACCAGGCGACCCATCCGGTGTCCGACGGCAAAGGATCATTCATCGGCCCATGACACCAGCCCACCCCCCACCATCGCGCACCTCATGCACCTTCTCCAGCCACATCCGGTGGGTGGTGCATGGAGTGGGCGTCCTGTTGCTCATCGCCACGTCGACTGCCTGGGGCAACCCTCGGGCGGAGATCTCCGGCGGCAACAGCGAGATCCAGGACAATGTACGTGCCCATCTGGGCCTTTCCTCGGCGCGTTGCGACCTGCCCGCCTGGCGTGAGCGCCCCTTGGTGAGGGCCGCCCGCGAAGACACCCGCAAGGCCCTTCGGGCCCTGGGCTACTACAGCCCGGAGATCGAGGTTGATCTTCAGCACCTCGACGAGTGCTGGCAACTGAATGTACGGCTGGATCCGGGGCCGCCCGTGCGCATCCGTACCATCGACGTCACCTTGAATGGGGCCGCCACTGAGGATTCAGCCTTCCAGGCATACCTGCGCGATCTCCCCCTGCGCGAAGGGCAGCGCCTTCGCCACAACCAATATGAACAAATCAAGAGTGGCCTGAACCGGCTGGCATCCTCCCGCGGCTATTTCGATGCCCGCTTTACCACCACCCAAATCCGCGTTCAGGTCAGCGAGCAGGCCGCCGATATCGTGGTGCACATGGACAGTGGTCCGCGTTACCGCTTCGGGCCGGTCACCCTGAACCAGGACATCCTTCATGATGAACTGGGTCAGAAATTCGTTCCCTTTGAGCAAGGGCAGACATTCGAGAGCCAACGCCTGATCCAGTTGCAGCAGGCCCTCATCGACAGCGGCTACTTCGCCAACGTGCGCGTGGACACCCAACCGGAGCAAGCCCAGGATCTGGAAGTGCCCATCACCGCCACCCTGGACGCCCGCAACAAGTGGTCCTATCTGGCCGGCGTGGGCCTGAGCACGGATATCGGCCCCCGATTGCGCCTGGGCCTGGAAAACCACCGGGCCAACCGCTCGGGGCATCGCTACAGCGCGGACCTGGAACTGGCACCGGTGCGCTCCAGCATCGGCCTCAACTATCAGATCCCCCTGGGGGATCCAGCCCGTGAACGGGTGGATCTCACCACCGGGTTCCAGACCGAAAGCACCGACAACGCCGATGGCGACCTGTTCACTCTGGGCATCGCCCACATCCGGCAGAAGCCCTCGGGCTGGACCCACACCCGCTTCCTCCGCTACGAACACGAGGATTATGAGATCTCTGATACCCGGGGCACCTCACGTCTGCTGACCCCCGGGCTGGAGTGGTCCCGTATCCAGTCAGATCACCCCATCTTCCCGCGCCAGGGTTGGCGCCTGAGCGCCAACGTACGTGGTGCCTCCGAGGACCTGCTCTCCACCGTCACCTTCGGCCAGGCCACGGGTCGGGCCAAGCTGATCATCCCCCTGGGCCGGGGTCGGCTGCTCACCCGGGCTGACGCCGGCATCACGGCAGTCGACGAATTCGTGGAGCTGCCCAGTTCCGTGCGCTTCTTCGCCGGTGGCGACAACAGCGTGCGCGGCTATGGTTATCGTGAACTGGGCCCCACCGATGACGACGGCGAGGTGATTGGTGGGCAGCACTTCTTCACCGCCAGCCTGGAGGCCGAGTACCCTATCGTCGGCAAATGGAGTGCCGCCGTCTTCGTGGACGGCGGTAACGCCTTCGACGACCTGGACGACTACAAGGCCAAGTACGGCGTCGGCGCCGGTGTGCGCTGGCGTTCACCCATCGGCCCGATCCGTATGGATATCGCCCACCCGACCGATGGCGACGACAATTTCCGACTGCACCTGACCATGGGGATGGACCTGTGATACGCCGCGCCCTGATCAGCCTCGCCGTGGTGCTGTTGCTGCTGGTGGCCCTGGTCCCCGGCCTGGTGACCGCCCTGGTGGCCACCGAACCCGGCGCGCGCCTGCTGGTGAAGCAGGGCGTGGGCTTCGTGCCGGGGGAGCTGCACATCGAGCAGGTGAGCGGCACCCTGCTCAGCGGCCTGCGGGCCGAGGGAGTGGTCTACACCCACGAGGCCCTGACCGCCTCCCTGGAAAGTCTCGACCTGCAGATGGAACTGCTGCCCCTGACCCGTCTGACGGTGCATATCAATGCACTGGATGCCCAGGGTCTGGAGCTCACTCTCACGCCGGATCCCAACGCGCCACCGCCGGACCCGGATGAGCCCTTCACCCTGCCCGAGGCCATCCCCATGCCGGTCACGGTGGATCTGACCCAAGGGGTGATTCAGAACATCCGCTTTCGCACCCAGGAGCAGGCCGAACCGATCCTCGTGGATGAGGTGCGCCTGAGCCTGCACCTGGATGCCGAGCGTGCCCTCATCCGTGATCTGAACGTCCAGACGCCCGACGTCCAGGCCAGGGCCTCCGGCCGTGCGGCTCTGGCCCAACCTTACCCCCTTGCCTTGTCGCTGGACTGGCAACTGGATCTGCCCGAGGCCACCCGGGAGCTCTTGCCGAACGAACCCGCCCGCGGGCGACTGGCCCTGGAGGGGGACCTGGACAGTCTGGCGATCCATCACCGGGTGCTGGGCCCGGTGTCCCTGCTCAGCGCCGGTCGCATCGATCAACCAATCACCGATCTCCATCTTGACCTGGCCCATCAGTGGGAGCCCTTCGAGCTGGAACTGGCACCCGAACAGCGCCTGTCCGTGGCCTCGGGCACCCTCACCACGCGAGGTGGTCTGGAGGCTTATGAACTGGGCCTGAGCGCGGCCCTGCAGGTCACCGACCTGCCCGCTGTAAACCTGGCCCTCGCCGCCGATGGGAACCTGGAATCCCTGAATCTGGCTCCCCTGTCCGTGACCAGTCCGGCCGGCAACCTGGAAGTGGCCGGTCGCCTGGGCTGGGTCGATGCCCCGGACTGGGCACTACAAGTCCGTGGACGGGACCTGAATCCCGCTGAGTTCATGGCGGACCTGACCGGTCGCCTCAACCTGGATCTGCACACCCAGGGGCGTCTGGATCCGGAACAGGGGGTGGTGGCACAGGTGGACCTGCAGCGTCTGGCGGGGCAACTGCGTGACTATCCTGTGACGGGCCAGGGGCAGGTAGTCATCGACGGCACCACCCTCAACACCCCCGGCTTGAGACTGGGCGTGGGCGACAACCGCCTGAGCACCCGCGGTCGGATGAGCGATACCCTGGCACTGGACTTTGATCTCAATGCCCCGGACCTGCCAGCCCTTTGGCCGGGCCTGGAAGGTCGGGGCACCGCCAGTGGACAGGTGAGCGGCCCCCTGGAGGCCCCTGTGATCTCCACCCAAGCCGATATCCGTGAGCTGGGCCTGGGGGATTTCTCCCTGGCTCGACTGGACCTGGATCTGGAGGCCGGGGTGAGTCCCGACAACCCCGTACGCCTGGACCTGCAAGCCCGCAGCCTGCAGCTGGGCGAGGGCCTGGAGTTGCGCAGCCTGAGCCTTCAGGGTCGTGGCACCGCGCAGGCTCATGAGATGACCCTGGACCTGGAAGCCGATCAGGGCCAACTGGGACTCACCCTGGCCGGCGCCCTGAACGAAGGGCCCGCCTGGGCGGGCCGGCTGACCCGCCTGACCGTGGAGCAGCCCCAGGCCGGCGCCTGGCAGCTGGAAACCGACGTGGGGCTCAATGCCTCCCCCAGCAGCGCGCGTCTGGAAGACCGCCTCTGCCTCGCACAGGACACGGCCCGGTTGTGCCTGAACGGTGACTGGTCCGCTGAGGCAGGCACCACGGCCGACCTGCAACTGAACGATCTCTCCCTGGCGGTGCTAAAACCGTTCCTGCCCCCCAACCTGCGGCTGGATGGCTCAGTTGGGGCCACCGCCAGCCTGCGCCTGGACGATCAACTGTGGCTTGAGGCACGGGTGGAGCCCAGTGCCGGCGAGATCCGTCTGCGGGACCTGGACGACGAGGAACACATCATTCCCTACCAGGACGGCCACGTGGATCTGCAAGTGGATGACCGGGACATCACTGCCCGCCTGGCGCTGGGCTTTCTGGAGGGCGGACGCATCAATGGCCGACTGGACGCCCGTCAGCGGGACGACAGCGACCTGAATCTGGACGGTGAGCTCCAGGTGGCCCTGGACGAATTCCGCTGGCTGATACCACTGGTCCCCCAGGTGACTGACCCCGGAGGTCGCCTGCGGGTGGACCTGGCCGTGAACGGCACCACCGCCGACCCTCGCATCGAAGGCCAGCTGAACCTCACCGAGGGCACAGCCTTCATCTCCGAGGCAGGCATTACCGTGGAGGCCCTGAACCTGAACCTGCGCAACGACGGCCTGGAACGTCTGGTTTTCGAAGGGGACATGCGCTCCGGTCCCGGCACCCTGGCGGTGGATGGCGAGGTGCAATTGGGCGATGAGGATGACATGCCCATCATCATCAACATCCGGGGGGACCACTTCCAGGCAGTCCGCCGCCCCGATATCCAGGCCCAGGTCACCCCGGACTTGCGCATCACGATCATTGGCCAGCGGGTCATCGTCACCGGCCAGGTGGAGATCCCCAAAGCACGGGTGGAACTGGTGGAATTGCCGCCCCAGGCCGTCTCCGTCTCCGGGGACGAACTCATCGTGGACAAGGGAGACGAGGAGCAGGAAGGCATGATGGTGATCGCCCGGGTGCGTGTCATCCTGGGTGACGATGTGCGCATCAGTGGCTACGGCCTGGATGCCCGTCTGACCGGCGACATTGCCGTACAGGACTCACCGGGCATGCCCACGCGCCTGGTCGGCGAGGTGCGTGTGGCCGAAGGCCGCTACAAGGCCTATGGGCAGGACCTCACGGTGGAGCGGGGCATCATCCTGTTCCAGGGGCCACCAGAGAATCCGGGCCTGAATGTGCGTGCCTCACGGCGCGTACCCGCCCACGATGTGGTCGTGGGGCTGGAGATCGGTGGCACCCTGGATGAACCACGCTCACGGGTCTTTTCGGAGCCTCCCATGGAAGACAGCGAGGCCCTGGCATTCCTGGTGACGGGTCGCCCCCTCTCCGGGGCAGGCGAAGGTGACGGCAATGCCATCGTCTCCGCGGTGGCTCTGTACGGGATCGAACAGGGCGGCTTCATCACCGATCGAGTGGGTCAGGAACTGGGCCTGGACGAGTTTACCGTAGACACGGATACCGGACTGGAAGAGTCGGCCCTGATGATGGGCAAATATCTCTCCCCGCGCCTCTTCCTGCGCTACAGCGTGGGCCTGTTCGATCGAGTCAACACTGTCATGCTGCGCTACGAGCTCTCCCGCAACCTGAGCCTGGAGACACGCTCCAGCAGCGAGGCCCAGAGCATGGACCTGCTTTATCGGCTGGAGCGTTGACTCACGGCCCCTGCGCACCCGGGACAAACGCGATGCCCGGGTGCCGCACTGGGACAGACGCTGGAGATCTGACCTCAGCGCTTGAGCTTCAACTGGGACAGGTCACGCACGGCCCCCTGTGAGGCCGAGGTGGCCATCAGGGCGTAGGCCTGCAGGGCCTGGCTCACCACCCGCTGGCGGCTCACCGGCTGCCAGGCCCGCGCCTCGCCCCGGGCCTCCATGGCCTGGCGGCGTCGATCCAGTTCCGCATCCTCCACGGCGACACGGATGCTGCGACCGGGGATATCGATCTCGATGGTATCCCCCTCTTCCACCAGACCGATTGCGCCCCCCTCGGCCGCCTCTGGAGACACATGACCGATGGACAGTCCCGAGGTGCCCCCGGAAAAGCGCCCGTCGGTGATCAGGGCGCAGTCCTTGCCCAGTCCCTTGGACTTCAGATAGCTGGTGGGATAGAGCATCTCCTGCATGCCAGGGCCACCCTTGGGGCCCTCGTAGCGGATGATGACCACGTCCCCTGCCTTGATCTGATCCGCCAGGATGGCCTCGACCGCCGTATCCTGACTCTCGAACACCCGCGCCGGACCGGAGAATTTCAGGATGCTCTCATCCACGCCTGCAGTCTTCACGATGCATCCGTCCATGGCCAGATTACCCGCCAGCACCGCCAGCCCCCCGTCCCGGGAGTAGGCGTGGGCCACGTTGCGGATGCAGCCCTGTTCGCGATCCAGATCCAGGTCGTCCCAGTGTTGTGACTGGGAGAAGGCCTCCTGGGTGGGCACCCCGCCGGGTGCCGCCAGATAACGCTCCCGCGCCTCTTCCGAGCGGGTGGGTCGCGCCACATCCCATTCATCCAGGGCCTTCCCCAGGCTGGGGCTGTGCACCGTGGGCACATCCGAGTGGATCAGGCCACCCCGATCCAGTTCACCCAGGATGGCCATGACCCCACCGGCCCGATGCACGTCCTCCATGTGGTATTTCTGGGTGGCCGGGGCCACCTTGCAGACATTGGGCACCTTGCGGGAGAGCCGGTCGATGTCCTCCATGGTGAAGGGCACTTCCCCTTCCCGGGCCGCCGCCAGCAGATGCAGCACCGTATTGGTGGAGCCACCCATGGCAATATCCAGGCTCATGGCATTCTCAAAGGCCTTCATGCTGGCGATGGAGCGGGGCAGCACGGCGGCGTCGTCACCTTCATAGTAGCGCCTCGCCAGCTCCACCACCTGGCGACCCGCCTGCAGGAACAGTTCGCGACGGCCGGAATGGGTGGCCAGCAAGGAGCCATTGCCGGGCAATGACAGGCCCAGGGCCTCGGTCAGGCAATTCATGGAGTTGGCGGTGAACATGCCCGAACAGGAACCGCAGGTGGGGCAGGCGGAACGCTCATATTCCATCACGCTCTCATCGCTCTCCCCAGGCGTGGCCGCTGCCACCATGGCGTCCACCAGGTCCAGACTGATCACCTGCTCGCCGCGGCGCACCTTGCCCGCCTCCATGGGGCCGCCGGAGACAAACACCACAGGAATGTTCAGGCGCATGGCGGCATTGAGCATCCCGGGGGTGATCTTGTCGCAGTTGGAGATGCACACCAGGGCATCGGCGCAGTGGGCACTCACCATGTATTCCACCGCGTCGGCAATCACCTCCCGTGAAGGCAGGGAATAAAGCATGCCGCTGTGGCCCATGGCGATGCCATCGTCCACTGCAATGGTGTTGAATTCCTTGGCCACGCCGCCGGCCTTCTCGATCTCCCGCGCCACCAGTTGTCCCAGGTCCTTGAGATGCACGTGCCCAGGTACGAACTGGGTAAAGGAATTGGCGATGGCGATGATCGGCTTGTCGAAGTCCCCGTCCTTCATGCCGGTGGCGCGCCACAGGGCGCGGGCCCCGGCCATGTTGCGTCCGTGGGTGGTGGTGCGAGATCTGTACTGGGGCATGGGGTGATTCCGAAGATTGTTGCTGATGGCACACAGTCTACACCGGCACCCGATCCGTTCCGAGTGCCCTCACCGCAAATCATGCGGCGAACACCCGCTCCCGCGGGGTACCACGGGTGAATTGTCATGCTTCTTTACAATGCCAGGCGATAAGCAGCCCCCAAAAACACCATCCCCTTGATTGATCGATAGAATTCAGCATGGGCACAAACCCTGCAGGAAGTTCCTCAAGATAAGCCGAAGACAGGCCATTACGCATGGACTCTGGTGCCATGAACGCACACAGGTTGCTCTGGGTGGACCTTTTGGACAACCCGGAGACCCCGCCCTTTTTGACGCCTGGGTGGGAAATCCTGGTCGCTTCCTCACTGGGTGAAGCAGAGACCCTACTCAGGGATCCCAGCATCATGGTCGGGGTCTTTTCGCTGAGGCCCGACTCACTGGAACACCTGCCGGCGCTGGAGCGCTTTCTTCAGCATCACGGCACCCGGGAATGGCTTGCCCTGGTGGAACCCGACCTCCTTTGGGATCCTCGAGTACGCGAGATCCTGCGCCATTGGTGTTACGACTTTCATTCCTTCCCGTTGGATACTCCCCGGCTGGAAGTGGTGCTGGGACATGCCTTCGGCATGGCGGCACTGCTTGCTCAATCGAGCATCCCCTCCTGCGGCTCGGGAGAAGAGGATCCCCTGACTGGTGAGAGTCCTTCCATGGAACAGGTACGCCGCACCATCTGCAAGGTCGCGCGCGTGGCCGCCCCGGTGTTGATCACCGGCGAGAGCGGCACCGGCAAGGAACTGGCGGCTCGCGCCGTACACGAGGCCTCCCCCAGGGCCGGCAAACCCTTTGAAGCCATCAATTGCGCTGCTGTGCCCGCTTCTCTCATTCAATCGGAACTCTTCGGTCACGAGCGCGGGGCCTTCACCGGTGCCCATCGCGCCCGAGGTGGCCGGGTGCAGGCCGCCCATGGCGGCACCCTGTTCCTGGACGAGATTGGTGACCTCCCCCTGGAGGTCCAGGCCTCATTGCTGCGGTTCCTGCAGAACCAGACGGTGCAGAGGGTGGGCAGCGACCATGAAGACAAGGTGGATGTGCGTGTCGTGGCCGCCACCCACGTCAACCTCACCGACGCGGTGAAGGAGGGGCGTTTCCGGGAGGATCTGTTCTACCGCCTGGATGTCCTGCACTTCGAGATGCCACCGTTGCGGGAGCGGGATGGGGACGGCGTGCTACTGGCACACCATTTCTTTCAGGCCTTCGCCCGGGATCGCAGTGCCCGGGTGAAGGGGTTCAGTGCATCCGCCCTGGAGGCCATCCGCCGACACCCCTGGCCCGGTAACGTCCGGGAACTGATCAACCGCGTGCGGCGGGCCATGGTGTTGTGCGAGAACCGTTTCATCCAGCCAGAGGACCTGGGGCTTGAGGACGCCCTGGAAAACACCCTGCCCCAGGCCTCACTGGAAGCGGTGCGGGCAGAAGCGGAACGCAAGGCCATCACCCGAGCCCTCAGAACCTGCGAGGGCAATGTATCCGCCGCGGCTCGCCGCTTGAATGTCTCGCGCATCACCTTGTATCGGCTCGCCCGACGCCATGACATCCCCTTACAGGGACAAACGACCGTCAAGAGCTAACCCATGACATGGCGCGCGGGCAAGGCGGCATCGCCCAACATGCCTGCTGGATGCCTGCCTACCCGGACACCCCCTGCAAAGGAGCCCCAAGGACATGAGATTCACCCGCACACACCTGGTACTCGCCTGTTCCATATTGCCATGGGTCATTCCCCAAACGGCCTGGGCCCAGGAGGCACCGCCCCGAGAGGTTGGCGAACGCCCTCCCCAGGAAGAAGCCCAACCCGACGTGGCGGCGGTTTTCCAGGAGCGCGGGCTGCTGACCCCCAAGGGGAGCTGGGTGGTGGAGCCGTCCCTGCAGTATGTGCATAGTTCATCAACCACGGTGGCAGTGGACGGCTTCACCATCCTGCCCGCCATTGCCGTCGGACTGATCGACATCAGCGAGGTACAGCGAGACACACTCACTGCAGCCCTTTCTTTCAGATACGGTCTCTCCGATCGAACGGAAGTGGGCATTCGTATCCCCTATGTCTGGCGGGATGAGTCACTGCGGCGGCGCGAGGTTCTGGTGGGTGCTGATGCCGGAGCACTGAGCGAATCTGATGGCGACGGCCTCGGGGACGTTGAACTGGCCCTGCATTACCAGTTCAACCGTGCGGTCACCGGTAAACCCTTCTTCATTGGCAACTTCAGGGTAAAGGCGCCTACCGGATCATCTCCCTTCGATGTGGACCGAGTGCCGGCAGTGAACAGTGACGGTGAAGAGATACCCGGGCTGTTCATCCTCCAGGAGCAACCCACCGGCTCGGGTTTCTGGGCCATCCAGCCCAGCCTCACCATGACCTATCCCACGGATCCAGCGGTGATCTACGGCAACATCAGTTACCTGTGGAATATCGAACGTGACGTGGATGACGACATCGGCAAGATCAACCCGGGCGATGCTCTGGGCATCAGCCTGGGCACCGGGATCGCGTTGAATAATCAGACATCCATCAGCCTGGGCTATGACCACAGCATGGTCTTCAAGACAAAATACGAACGCGGCGCCCCACTGGACCCCTCATTCGACCGCATCCAGGTGGGTACCTTCCTTTGGGGCCTGTCACACCGCTTTTCACCGCGAACCAGCATGAACCTGTCCGTGGGGATCGGAGCCACCTCGGCCGCCCCGGACACCCAGGTCACACTGCGCATTCCCATGCGGTTCTGACATGTCCTCGCGAGGCGACTCAGTAGCCCCGCAAACCCTGAATCACCTGCGCATCCAGCATGCGACGCATGTCCATGCGGTTCAGGTTCATTCCCGCCAGGTCCACATTCAGGGTGGTCTGATTGCTGATGATCTGATTGCTGAGCTGGTTCTGGACAACGGATGCCCAGTTTGAACCGGATAGTGCCTGAACCGTCAGGCCATCCAGGGCATTGCGGACGTGTACTCCACCAGTCGCCATAGGGGTACCAACGCCGGACCGGTCCATCAGCACTGTGCGAGCCACCACCTCGCCATTGATGGCCGTGGTGCGCTCGATGCCCAGGGCCAATTCAAAGCCTTCACGGCGAATCAGGCCACCCCGCTGCTCAGCCAACTCCTCATCGGGCACCACGGCCCACCTCATCGCGGCAAGGGGGTCGCCGGCAGCGCCGTCGAGGGTCGCAGGCCAATCACCGTGGGCGGGCAGGACAAACCCCACGACACAGGTCAACAGCAAAGCCTTGGGCGGGCGACACAGCAGCCGCCCCATCGTCGTTCGCAGACCCGAAAACCATTGCATGTTTGCCTGCACCTCGGCTGCTACCAGTCAGAATGGCGTGGCAGAGCCAGGAGAAAATCTGCCAGCCCATCACGCGCCAGGGCCGTGCCATAGGGGGGCGTGGTCAGGGCCTCCCAGGACACAGGGGCGTTGAAATGTTCGCGCCCCAAGTCCAGGCGGTCACGAATCAGGAAAAGAATATCGTTACTGCGAATCGCCTCAAACTCCGTGCGACCGTAGTCTTTCACTCCCAAGGCGGGATCCCCCACCAGCACGCGGTCACGCCGAATACCCTTGACCACAACGAAATGGCGATACCCTTCAATATCCACCAAGGCAATGGCGGGAATGCCCAGTTCTTCCAACTTTTCCAGGGGGATTCGGAAACCATCCGACGCGATGCCCTGAGTACCCAGATAACGCTTCATATCCAGCATTGAAAAACCCTGCTCCCGGATGCGCGCCTGATCCCCCATCTCGTACATGGTGTCAAAGGTCTCGCGTTCCCCGGTGGATCGATCGTAGTGATAAGTCAGCAGGGTCGCCAGAGCCGCCGACCCGCAACTGAAGTCATATCGCTGGCGCACCACCGTCTTGAAACGCATACCCTGCAGACTGGTCACCGACATCTCGTGAGTACCCATGGCTCCCGGAATATGGACCATCCCCGAGCCCTGCCCTATCTGCGGCATGACCAGAGCCAATGCACCGCAGGTGATCGCTACGGCAAACACTCGACTCCACTGGCTGACACTCGCCATGAAATTATGGCGCCACATTGACATTGAGAATCAGGGATTCCTGGATGATCACATTGTGACCGGAGTTCTGGATCACCGTGCTAATCCCCTGGGCATGATCAAAAGCCCCCGTACCCAGCACGTTGTCGCCGCTGGCAAAGGCTCCCTGCATTTGAGTATTGGACAACTGAGCATTGGATGTCATGTGACCCAGTTGTACGGAAGAAATGTTATACATGGCGCGCTGATTCCCCAGCGTCTCCGCGCCCACGGCCGCCGGCAAGTGCAGTGATTCAGTCTGCGCCAACACGGGGGCCGTCACCAACAACATCAACACCAGGGGAAAACCGTTTCTCCCCCATGCACTACCTCGCTTGGCGCCCATCACCCTTCACCTCCTGGGTCCTGGAGTTGGCCGGGACCAGAGGCGGTGGTCGTCTGCCCACCGCCTCTGGTCACCTCTCAACAGACGTCAGGCGCGGGGGTTACTGACCCAGGCCCAGGTGTGCCTGCACGGACACCTGCTGCTGGGTGAGACTGTTGGTGCCGCTGTTCTGGGACACCTGGGTAATACCCGCGGAGTTGCTCAACCCACCCTCACCGATGGTGTTATAGGCCGAATAAGAAGATTCGGACTCAATGTGGAGCGAGGTATTGGTCACCGCACCACCAAGATCATTCTCGCTCACCACCATGGCGCCAATGTTGAACGAATCGGTGACACTGTTATCGGTGGAGATGCTATTGTCGTTATTACTGTCCACGACGTTATTACTGTTATTCACGCTGCTGTTCGAGTTATCGTTGTTACTATTCGCGACATTGTTGCTGTCGTTCATGCTGTTATCGGAGTTATCCGACGAGTCATTCCCGGAGTCCGCAATATTGGTGTTCCCGGAATCAGCGATGTTCGTGCTGTTATCGTTCTGAGAATTGTCGTTTCCGGAATCGGCCACATTGGTGCTGGCATCCGTATTGAATGAATCGCTGACGTTACCAGAATCGCTGGTATTGCCGCTATCGTTCGTGCTGTTATTGCTGTTGTCGTTGTTGGAGTCCGTCCAGGCCATATTGTTACTGTTATCGGAATTATCGCTATTGTCCGAGTTATTGCTATTATCCGAATTATTGCTGTTATCGGAGTTATCGTTCAGCGAGTCCGTCCAGGCCATGCTGTTGTCGGAGTTGTTGCTGTTGTCCGAATTGTTGCTGTTATCGGAGTTATTGCTATTGTCCGAGTTATCGTTCAGCGAGTCCGTCCAGGCCATGCTGTTGTCGGAATTATTGCTGTTATCCGAGTTGTTGCTGTTATCGGAATTGTCGTTCAGCGAATCGGCCCAGGACTGGTTATTGCTGTTATTGGAAGCGTCATTGCCGGAGTCGGCAACATTGGTACTGGCATCCGTTTGGGAATTATCATTCCCGGAATCCGAAATACCAAGGCTGGTGCTGGCATCGTTCTGAGAATTGTCATTACCGGAGTCGGCAATATTGGTGTTGCCAGAGTCCGCAACGTTGGTGCTGGCATCCGCCTGGGAGTTATCATTCCCGGAGTCTGCGATATTGGTACTGGCATCCGTTTGGGAGTTATCGTTCCCGGAGTCCGCCACACTGGTGCTGGCATCATTCTGAGAGTTGTCGTTCCCGGAATCGGCGACATTCGTATTACCCGAGTCCGCCAAATTGGTGCTGGCATCACTCTGGGAGTTATCATTCCCGGAGTCGGCCACATTGGTGTTGGCCGAGTCACTCACACTATTGTCCGAGCTGTCATTGGCAGAGTCAGTCAGGCTGGTGTTGCCTGAGTCAGCAATCGGAGTATTGAAGGATTCGCTGGCATTGTAGGAATTCTGATCCCCAAACTCACCTTCGCCGGTGTTGGCAGCATCCGCCCAAGCTGGGGCAGACATACCGAAGGCCAGGGCAATGGCTGCGGAGATTGCGGTCTTCTTGAACGTCATCATGAAATCATTCCTCCTCACTTGAGCTGTCGTCCGGCCGGCGGGCGAAGGGCCTTACCAGTCCGTAAACCCACCTTTGCAACAAGCAGGCCAAAACAAAAAAATCAATCAAAAACAACATCTTGAAACGCATCAGGCGCAGCAATGTCCATAAGTGCACATTTTTGGGGTCGAAACCTGTTCAGATGCTGTTACACCTCAAGGCATAAGCACATAGCCAAACACCGGGAAACCCCTTTCAGGCCTGGCCTGCGGGGAGACAGGCACACCTGTCACGCTTGCGATACACCGACTCATATTCCAACCGGGTTCGCATTGTTGCCCTGGGCCAGGCAGCGTATCTTGGAGAAAACTCACCTGGAGCCCTGTCATGCACCAGCCTGACCTCATGCACATGCTCAAGCGGCTCATCGAAATCCCCTCGGTGAGCAGCGTCTCGCCGGCTTACGACATGGGAAACCGGCCGCTGATCGACGCACTGGCAGGATGGTGCGAGGCAGGAGGCTTTCGGGTGGAGATCAAGCCCCTGCAGGGCGTGGCGGACAAGGCCAACCTGGTGGCCTGCCTGGGCCAAGGGCCAGGGGGGTTGGTACTGGCCGGGCACACCGACACCGTACCCTGCGACCCACACCTGTGGTCCCAGGACCCCTTCCAGGGCGTCATCCGGGATGACCGTCTCTACGGCCTGGGCAGCTGTGACATGAAGAGTTTCCTTGCCCTGGCCCTGGAGGCGGCAGCGGGTTTTGACCCAAAGGATTTCCGACACCCGCTGGTGATCCTGGCCACGGCGGACGAGGAGAGTTCCATGCGCGGTGCCCGGGCCATTGCCGAGGCCGGGCAGCCCCTGGGACGACAGGCCTTGATCGGCGAGCCCACCAACCTGCGTCCCGTGCGCATGCACAAAGGCATCCTCATGGAGGGCATCAGAGTGAATGGCCAGGCCGGGCATTCCAGCGACCCCAGCCTGGGGAACAGCGCCCTGGAGGGCATGCACCGGGTGATCAACGAGATCCTGGCCTGGCGGGACGAACTCCAGGCCGCCCACCGGAGCCCGCAATTTCAGGTGGCTGTCCCCACGCTGAACCTGGGTCACATCCACGGCGGCGACAACCCCAACCGGATCTGTGGCCAGTGCGAGCTCCATATCGACCTGCGCCCCCTCCCCGGCATGAACCCGGACGCGCTGCGCCGGACCCTGAGCGAACGGGTGAGGAAAGCACTGAAGGGCACGGGCCTGGATCATGAAGTCTTTCGCCTGATCCCAGGCATCCCCCCCATGGAGACACCCGCCGACAGTGAACTGGTGCGGGCGACCGAGGCCCTCACCGGCCATACCGCCGAGGCGGTGGCCTTTGGCACGGAAGGCCCCTTCCTGCGCCAGATGGACATGGACGTGGTGATCCTGGGTCCCGGGGACATCCGCCAGGCCCATCAACCGGATGAATACCTGGCCCTGGACCGCATCGACCCGATGCTGAAGATCCTACGCGGGCTCATCCAACGGTTCTGTATCGAGCCGTAGCCCTCAAGCCAGGGGGATTGACGCCCCTGCCCCCGCGGATGGAGCGCGCCCGCGTTTGGCAGCGGGGCAGGCAATTGCTTATCATCGTGCCGCAGACGCCCTCACCGCCTAAGGACCTGATGGCCTTGAAGAAAACCCCTACCTCCCCCCATGTCGCCTGGTTTCGGGACGCCGCCCCCTACATCAATGCCCACCGGGAACGCACCTTCGTCATCTGTTTTGGTGGCGAGGCAGCCCTGCAACCGGGCTTTGCCACCCTGCTGCACGATATCGCCATCCTTCAGACCCTGGGTGTGCGACTGGTCCTGGTGCACGGGGCGCGTCCACAGATCGAGGAGCGGCTGCGTGCCCGAGGGGCACAGATACAGTACGTGAACGGCCTGCGGCTCACTGACGATTCCGCGCTGCAGGCGGTCAAGGAGGCGGCGGGTTCGCTGCGCGCGGAGATCGAGGCCCTGCTGTCCATGGGGCTGGCCAACACCCC
This sequence comes from Ectothiorhodospira sp. 9100, assembly GCF_022227565.1. NCBI lineage: Bacteria > Pseudomonadati > Pseudomonadota > Gammaproteobacteria > Chromatiales > Ectothiorhodospiraceae > Ectothiorhodospira > Ectothiorhodospira sp. 9100. The sequence continues at coordinate 43,193 of NZ_JAJNAN010000012.1, read as the reverse complement.
CATGTCCGGGGTGCGGGTTCGGGTCTCATCCGGCAACTTCGTCACCGCCCGCCCCCTCGGGGTGCGCGGTGGCGTGGACTATCAGCACACGGGCGAGGTCCGGCGGGTGGACACCGAGGGCATGAAACACCACCTGCGAGCCGGCGACATGGTCCTGCTGCCGCCCATGGGCTACTCCCCCACGGGGGAGATCTTCAACCTCACCGCCGAGGACGTGGCCACCGCCGCCGCCACGGCCCTGGGGGCGGATAAACTGATTTTCTTCAGCGATACCCCCGCCTTGCGCGATACCCGCCGGCGCCCCATCACGCAGATGACCGCGGATCAGGCCCAGGCGCTCCTGAACGGTCGTCGCCGCCTGCCCGAGGAGCTGGCCGCGCACCTGAAATGTGCCATCAGCGCCTCGCGCCAATCCGTGGAGCGCGTACACCTGGTGGACCGTCACCGGGACGGCGCCCTGCTCATGGAGCTCTACACCCGCGAGGGGGCCGGCACCCTGATCACCGGGGAGAACTACGAACGCCTGCGTCAGGCCACCATCGAGGATGTGGGTGGCATCCTGGAACTCATCCAGCCCCTGGAGGTGGAGGGTATCCTGGTGCGGCGCTCCCGCGAGCAACTGGAACTGGAGATCGAGCGGTTCTATGTCATCGAGCGCGACGGCATGATCCTCGCCTGTGCCGCCCTGTACCCCTCAACCGAGGAGGCCGTGGCGGAAGTGGCCTGTGTGGCGGTGCACCCGGATCACCGCGGCGGTGGCCGGGCCGACATGCTGGTGGAACACCTGGAGGCCCAGGCCCGCGACCTGGGCATCACCCGGCTGTTCGTGCTCACCACCCGCACCGCGCACTGGTTCCGGGAGCGGGGGTTCGAACCCGGGGAGATCCAGTCCCTGCCCATCAGCCGGCAGCAGATGTACAACATCCAGCGAAATTCCAAGATCTTCATCAAGCCGCTCCAGCCCCGGTACAAGCGCCGTCAGCTCGCCTGAGAGGCCTCAGCGCTTGCGCGCCAGGGTGAGACCATCCCCGATGGGCAGCAGGCTCAGGGTCACGTTCGGGTCCTCGTGGGCCAGGGCATTGAAGGCGCGGATGGACTCTGTATCGGGTTCGTGGTCGTTGGGGTCGGCCACCCGGCCACCCCATAGGGTATTGTCCAGACAGACCACCCCGCCCGGGCGCATCAAACGCAGGCAACGCCGATAGTAATTCACGTAATTGGCCTTGTCGGCATCGATGAAGGCCAGATCAAAGTGGCCCGCCTGGCCGTCTGCCAGAAGGCCATCCAGGGTGTCCAGAGCCGGCGCCAGGCGCAGATCAATGCGATCGGCCAGTCCGGCCTCGGCCCAGTAACGACGGGCGATGGCCGTCCACTCCTCGCTGATGTCGCAGCACACCAGCTCCCCGTCTTCAGGCATGGCCCCCGCCATCCAAAGGGCGCTATAGCCTGTGAAGGTACCGATCTCCAGGATGCGACGTGCTCCCAGCAATTCCACCAGCAGCCCCAGAAACTGGCCCTGCTCGGGCGCCACCTGCAGGTTGTGCTCGGGCATATGGGCGGTTTCCTCCCGCAGGCACCGATACAGGGCGGGCTCGCGCAAGGTGACCGAGCGCATATACGCCTGCAGACGCTCATCCATTGGCGTAGTCAGGTTGGACATCAGGGGACTCCTTGGCGTGCTGTGTCGCCGGGCCGTGACGGTTCCGTCAAAGCATTGTCAAAGATTTCGGTTATAATCCGCCCATCCGGAGACAGAGCGGTGTCTTTTTATACACCTTTTGTCTGGAAATTGCCTTACCCCTGCTCACGGAGGTAGTCATCATGAGCTACACGGGCGCGCAAGTCAGACCACTGCGAATCCTTCAGATCACCGATCTCCACCTCTGCCCGCAGCCGGGCGATGTCATGGATTCGGGCATCAACACCGATGATAGCCTCCAGCGTGTGCTCGCCCAGGTCAAGCAGCAGGAGCCGCACCTGGATCGAGTGCTCGTGACCGGAGACCTGGTCCACGAGCCGGTACCCGAGGCCTACCAGCGGGTCAGCAGACAACTCAGCCCCCTGCCCTGCCCAGTGCATTGCCTGCCCGGCAACCATGACGATGCCGATCTCATGGAGGACACCCTCGCGGCCAGCAACCTGCATTGCGGCAAGATCCTCAGCCTCGACGACTGGCTCATTGTACTGCTAAACAGCACGGTGCCCGGAGCAAGCCACGGCAAGCTGGACGAGGCCGAGCTGGAACTGCTGGAAGAGAGTCTCTCCCGCCACCCATCAAGCCATGCACTGATCTGTCTGCATCACCCGGTGATCCCCGTCGGCAGCCCCTGGATGGACCGCATCGGGCTGTGCAATGCCGATGACTTCCTGGGCGTCATCGATGAGCACGACAAGGTGCGCGGCGTGCTCTTCGGCCACGCCCATCAGGCGGTGGACAGGACTCGCAACGGCGTGCGTCTGCTGTGCGCGCCCTCCACCGGTGCCCAGTTTGCCCCCAGGAGCCAGACCCCGCGCCTGGACGACCTGCCCCCCGGTTACCGGCGTCTGGACCTTTTCCCGGACGGGCGCATCGACACCTGGGTGAATTACCTGCCGCAGGTACCCGAATGGCGGCTGTGCGGCACGTAAGGCACAGCCCTTACTCGATCCCGTTGCTGGTGCGCGGTACGGGGCGGCTGGCATTCACCATCAGTACCAGGGAGCGCCCCTGCAGCGGATAGACCTCGTGGCTGTGGAACTTGCGATGGTCCGGACGGGGCCCGCGGGGGTAGACCGTATCCAGGAGCACATCCCAGCGGGTGCGCTCCGGCTTGGCCGGCAGTCGAAAGGAAATGGCTTCGTGATCCGAATTCATTAACAGCAGCATATCGGTATCCCGCACCCGCCGACCGCGCTCGTCATACTCCTCGAACAGATCCCCCGCGATGAACATGCCCAGACTGCGAGCAAAACCCTGCTGCCAGTCCTCGTCGTCCATCTCCTCGCCATCGGGGCGGATCCAGGCCAGGTCCTTCACCCCGGCCCCCATGATGGGACGCCCCTGGAAGAAATGCCGCCGCCTCAGTGCCGGGTGTTCACGCCGCAAGGTGATCAGATATTGCACGAATGGCAGCAGGTCGCGCCCATACTCATCCAGGGCCCAGTCCATCCAGGAGATTTCGTTGTCCTGACAATAGGCATTGTTGTTGCCCTGCTGACTGCGCCCGCGCTCATCCCCGGCCAACAGCATGGGAATGCCCTGGGAGAGAAACAGGGTGGCAAGAAAATTGCGCTTCTGCCGCGCCCGAAGATCCAGGATGTGCTTGTTGCGGGTGGCCCCCTCCTCGCCACAGTTCCAGGAGAGATTGTGGCTCTCGCCATCCCGGTTTTCTTCGCCATTGGCTTCGTTGCGCTTGTCGTTGAAGCTCACCAGGTCATCCAGGGTGAAGCCATCGTGACAGGTCACGAAGTTGATGCTGGCGTAGGGCCTCCGGCCACTGGACTCGTACAGATCCGATGAACCGGTAAGACGATAGGCCATGTCGCCGATCAGACCATCCTCGCCCTTCCAGTAGGCACGCACCGTATCCCGGTAACGCCCGTTCCATTCGGTCCAGCCTACCGGGAAGTTACCCACCTGATATCCCCCCTCACCCAGATCCCAGGGTTCGGCAATCAGCTTCACCTGGGAGAGCACCGGATCCTGGTGAATGATGTCGAAGAAGGCGCCCAGACGATCCACCTCGTGCAGTTCACGCGCCAGCGCCGAGGCCAGGTCGAAGCGGAAACCATCCACGTGCATCTCCTGCACCCAGTAGCGCAGCGACTCCATGATCAGCTGCAGCACCCGCGGGTGCTGCATGTTCAGGGTATTGCCGCAACCGGTGTAGTCCATGTAATAGCGCGGCTCGTCGTGCACCAGCCGGTAGTAGGCCCTGTTGTCGATGCCACGAAATGACAGTGTGGGGCCCAGGTGACTGCCCTCGGCCGTGTGGTTGTACACCACATCCAGGATGACCTCGATCCCCGCCGAGTGCAGGGTCTTGACCATGGTCTTGAACTCGTTCACGTGCCCCGAGGCGCTATAGCGCATGTCCGGCGCGAAGAAGGACATGGAATTGTAGCCCCAGTAATTGCGCAGCCCTTTCTCCACCAGGTGCCGGTCATCCAGAAAGGCATGCACTGGCATCAATTCAACCGCGGTCACGCCCAGGCGCTGCAGATAGGACACCACCGGGGCCGTGGCCAGCCCGGCATAGGTACCACGCAGCTCCGGGTGCACCTTGGGATGCTGGGCCGTGAAGCCCTTGACGTGGAGTTCATAGATGACCGTCTCGTGCCAGGGGGTCTTGGGAGGCTTGTCGTCCCCCCAGGTGAAAGCGGTATCAATGACCTGGCACTTGGGCATGCCGGGAGCGGAATCCCGGGGGTCCATGACCAGATCCGCCTCGTCGGCGCCGATGCGATAACCAAACAGCGCATCATTCCATTTCACATGCCCATACAGGGCCTTGGCATAGGGATCGATGAGCAGTTTGTTGGGGTTGAACCGATGCCCGGCGGCTGGCTCCTGAGGGCCATGCACCCGGTAGCCATAGAGCAGCCCCGGACGCGCCTCCGGCAGATAGCAGTGAAAGACCTGATCGGTCTGCCACCGCATTTCAATGCGTTCCAGCTCCCGCCGACCACTCTCGCTGAACAAGCACAGCTCCACCCGCTCAGCATGCTCGGAAAACAGCGCGAAATTCACCCCTTCACCATCCCAGGTGGAACCCAGAGGATAGGGACTGCCGGGCCAGATGGCCCAGTTCGGTTGGTTCATGCGGATAACCTTTTGCGCCTGTGGGCGCCCATGGAAAACACGCGGCCGCAGGGACCGACGCTATTATGATCACCCGAGCATCACCCCGTCGGTCAATGGGCAGGGGGCATTGGCTCAGGCCGCGGGCATGTAATAATGACACGGCGCAAGAACCACCGCTCTGGAGATCCCTGCCCCCCATGACAGTCGCCACCATCGAAGCAGACCCGCGCCTGGAGGCCATTCAAGAATGGCTCCAGGCGCTGTTGGGGCCCGACACGCCCCCGCCCACCCTGCTTTCGGCCGATGCCAGCTTTCGCCGCTATTTCCGCCTACGGGACCACAATGCCTCCCGGGTGATCATGGATGCCCCGCCCGACAGGGAATCCGCCGAAGACTTCGTGCATATCGCCGAAATCCTGCAGGAACTGGGCCTCAGCGCGCCGCGCATCCATGCCTTTGACCGGAGCCAGGGATTTCTTCTGCTGGAAGACCTGGGCGATCACACCTTCAGTCGCGCCCTGGGCGAGGGCGCCGACGAGGCGGGTCTATACCGACTGGCCACCGACACACTCGTGGAACTGCATCGCAACTGGTCACGCCATCATACCCGTCGCATCCCCCCCTACGACGAGACTGCGCTGCTGCGCGAAGCCGATCTATTCACCCAATGGTACTGGCCCGAGGCCTTTCACGCAGGATGTGACACCCACGTACAGGAAAGATTCCAGCAGGCCTGGCGCCAGGCACTGGAGCCGGTGTATCGACTTCCCCCCACCCTGGTGCTGCGAGACTATCACGTGGATAACCTGATGGTGCTGGCGGGCCGCCAGGGCGTCGCCGCCTGCGGCCTGCTGGACTTCCAGGATGCCCTGATCGGCTCACCTGCCTATGACCTGGTCTCCCTGCTGAGGGACGCCCGCCGGGACGTGGATCCCACCGTGGCCGAGACCATGGTGGCCCGCTACCGGGATGCCTTCCCGGGCCTGGACGCCAACACCCTGGACGACAGTTTCTGGATCCTGGGGGCGCAACGCACCACCAAGATCATTGGCATCTTCACCCGCCTGTGGCGACGTGATAACAAACCCTCGTATCTGCGCCACCTGCCGCGGCTGTGGCGCCTGCTGGAACAGGAACTGGCCCATCCGGCGCTCACGCCGGTACGTAAGTGGTTCGACACCTACCTGCCACCCGAGCACCGCCTGGCCCTCCAGGCCGGGGTATTGGCACGCTCCGATCAGCCCCCTCTCCAAACCCAGATTCGACCGGAGACCTGAGCATGCATGCCATGATCCTGGCCGCCGGTCGTGGCGAGCGCATGCGCCCGCTCACCGATCACACCCCCAAACCCCTGCTCTGCGCCGGCGGCCGCCCGCTGATCGTGCATCACCTTGAGCGACTGGCGGCTGCCGGCTATCGGCACGTGGTCATCAACCTGGCCTGGCGGGGCGAACAGATCCGCGAGCACCTGGGTGATGGCCGGACATGGGGCCTGAACATCCAGTATTCTCCCGAGCCCGAGGCCCTGGAGACCGGCGGCGGCATTCGTCAGGCCCTGCCCCTGCTGGCATCCGACCCCTTCCTGGTCATCAATGGAGATGTCTGGAGCGACCACCCGCTCACCCCGCCTGCGCTGTCCCGCGATACCCTGGCCCACCTGATCCTGGTGGACAATCCACCGCATCATCCCGGGGGAGACTTTCGGCTTTGCGGGGAACGGGTGCTGAATGGGAGAGAGATCGCGGCCCCCTGCCTTACCTTTTCCGGCATGGGCTGGTACCGTCCTGCCCTGTTTGCGAACACGCCCGCCGGGGCCTTCCCCCTGGCTCCGCTGCTACGCAAGGCCATGGACCGTGGCCAGGTCACCGGTGAACATCACCCCGGGCAATGGCTGGACATCGGCACCCCGGAGCGCCTGGCGGCCCTGGATCAACGATTGACCTGATCCCCCCGCTTGGGACACAACTCAATCCCCGCTAGAATTGTGCCAAGGATTCAAGGCCACACCGCCCTTCTCGATAGGTACCCGACACCATGCAACTGCCCACCCCCCCCGTCCTGCTTCCCCTCGGCGTCGCCCTGCGACTGCTGCCCGACGCCGTTCACACCCGGCTCTTCTCGACCCTGGTCAACCACCTGCTCAAGGGACAACCGGCGGCGGAGGAACTGGGTCCACTGGAAGGCAAGCGCATCTGCCTCTCGGTTACGGACCACCCGGGTGGGATCTGCTTTCTGGTGAAGGAAGGCGGCGTCAGCCCCTGGGACTGCAAGGCGGATGACGACTGGGACGTGCGCATCCGCGGCCGCCTGGAAGACTTCTGGCGCCTGGCCGCCCGCGCCGAGGACCCGGACACCCTGTTCTTCAGCCGCCGCCTGGACCTGGAAGGCGAGACCGAGGCCGGCCTGTACCTGAAGAACCTCCTGGACACCGCCGAACCCGACTGGGAGAGTCATATCCACGCCGTCCTGGGAGAGCGTGCCGGTGCCAAGGCCGTGTGCATGCTCAATCAGCTGGGCCTGGGCAAGCTGCTGCCGGGTGGGCTGCACCCGAGCCAGTAGACATACTCCCCGCATCAGAGGCCCCTCTCCCGCCTGCGGGAGAGGGGTTGGGGTGAGGGCCGTCGTCCGCACCGTACCCACCGCCCCCCTCTTCCCCAGCTCTTCTCCCCCAAGGGGATAAGAGAGATTCAGGTGCGCCTGCCAAACAGATCATGCTCAGAGGCCTCGTCCACCTCCACCTCCACAAACTCCCCCACGGCCAGCCCCTGGCCCTCCTCCACGAACACCAGACCATCCACCTCTGGCGCGTCCGCCGCTGAACGGGCGATGGCCGTGCCCTCGGCATCGATCTCGTCCACCAGCACCGTCATGCGCTGCCCCACGTGACGGGCCAGACGCGCCTGGCTGATCCCCGCCTGCATCTCCATGAAGCGCGCCAGGCGCTCCTCCTTCACCGGCTCGGGCACAGCGTCGGGCAGTGCGTTGGCCGGCGCGCCCTCCACCGCCGAATAGGCAAAGCATCCCACCCGATCCAGTTGCGCCTCCTGAATAAACTCCAGCAGTTGCTCGAAATCGGACTCCGTCTCCCCGGGGAAGCCGACGATGAAGGTGCTACGCAGGGTCAGATCCGGACAGATCTCGCGCCAGCGATGAATCCGCTCCAGCACCCGCTCCGTGGCCGCCGGCCGACGCATCGCCTTGAGCACCCGCGTGCTGCCATGCTGCAGGGGCACATCCAGGTAGGGCAGGATGCGGCCCTCGGCCATCAGCGGGATCAGGTCATCCACGTGGGGATAGGGATAGACATAATGCAGGCGCACCCACACCCCGAGGCTACCCAGGGCCTGGGCCAGGTCCTGCACGTGGGTGCGCAGCGGGCGACCGCCCCAGAAACCGGTGCGATATTTCACATCCACCCCGTAGGCACTGGTGTCCTGGGAGATCACCAGCAACTCACGCACCCCGGCCTCCACCAGCCGCTCGGCCTCCGCCATCACCTCGCCCACCGGGCGGCTCACCAGATCCCCGCGAAAATGCGGGATCACGCAGAAACTGCACCGATGATTGCAGCCTTCGGAGATCTTCAGGTAGGCGTAGTGGCGAGGCGTGAGTCGCACCCCCTGTGGCGGCACCAGGCTCTGATAGGGGTCGTGCGGGGCGGGCAGATGCTCGTGCACTGCCCCCATCACTGCCTCGAAGGCGTGGGGTCCGGAGACCGCCAGCACTCCTGGATGAGCGGCACGCACCTTATCCGCGTCCGCCCCCAGGCACCCGGTGACGATCACACGCCCGTTCTCCGCCATGGCCTCGCCAATGGCCTCCAGCGACTCGGTGACTGCCGCGTCGATGAATCCACAGGTGTTCACCACCACCAGATCGGCGTCCTGGTAGGCACCGGTGATGCCATAGCCCTCCGCCCGCAGACGCGTCAGGATGTGCTCGGAATCCGACAATGCCTTGGGGCAACCCAGGCTGACAAAACCCACCTGGGGCACAATCGCCTGCGGGCTGCTCACGATGCCCCCTCAGCGCGGATACCCGCCGGTAAACACGGATATTTATACACACTGGCCACCGTAGGCACCGCGGTGCCTACACGCTTCTCTTCCAGACCGCAACAGGTCACGCTGAACAAATTCAACTCCAATAAAAACAAACAGTTAGAAATATGTACAAAAAATGACCGATCTGACTCAAGCCTTGACGGCACGCGCCCTGGAGGCACTTTACCCCAATTCATCCACATACTTATCCACAGCTTTTGTGGAAAAGAGAAGAAAATGAAGCGTTGGGGAGGATTTAGCTGCAAAGGCTCATGCGTCGTTTGGAAAATGGCGGCTAAACCGAGCGGCAGATCTTTCGGACCCATCGGTCCGCCTGGGCGGGCCTTGCCACCCGGAGCGAGGTCCAGTATATTACTCGTCTTTTTTCAGCGCTACAGGCTTTCGAGGGTGCTTGCATGAAGCCGGAAATTCATCCTGATTACCATGAAGTGAACGTGACCTGCAGTTGTGGGAACGCGTTCCAAACCCGCTCGACTCACAAAGGCGACGCCCTGAACGTGGAAGTCTGCTCTGCATGCCACCCGTTCTACACGGGCAAGCAGAAGATGCTCGACACGGCTGGGCAGGTGGACAAGTTCCGTCGCCGCTACGGCATGTAACACCCGGGGCTCGCCCCATGGCAGGAAAGATGAGATGGAGCACAAGGGCGCCATGGGTCGGCGCCCTTGTTGCGTTGTGTCTGGGCACAGCCCAGGCAGCCGACCTGCCCGACAGCTGCGGAGGCCCTCAGGGCCACATCAACCCGGGGCAGGTGAATCACGTCTATGACGGCGACAGCGTGCGCCTGACCAACGGCACCCGGGTGCGGCTCATCGGCCTGGATACGCCGGAGATCTTCTGGCACGAGCAAACGGTCGAACCCTACGCCCACGAGGCCCGCGACACGCTCATGGAGCTGCTGCGGGACCACGACCATCGGGTGCTGCTGGTGCATGACGCGGAACGCAAGGACCGCTATCAACGCACCCTGGCCCACCTGTTCACACCTGACGGCCAGCCCATCACCGCCCTGCTGCTGCGCCAGGGGCTGGCCACCGCCATGACCATACCCCCCAACGACTGGCACCTGGACTGCTACCGCGACGCCGAGGCCCTGGCCCGCGCCGAGGCCCTGAAGGTCTGGTCACTGGAACACCTGGAGGCCTTCGAGGCAGAGGAACTGCCCCGCGACGCCGAGGGTTTTCGCATCGTGACAGGAGAGGTGGTCCGCCTGGGGCAGAGCCAACGCGCCCACTGGATCAATCTGGAAGGGGATGTAGCCTTTCGCATCGACCGGGAAGACATGCACTACTTCCCCGACCTGGATATCGACGCCCTACGGGGCGAGCGAGTGGAAGGCCGCGGTTTCGTCTACACCCACCGAGGCCAACCCCGAATCCGCATCCGCCACCCGGCGGATCTGCGCATCCTGGAGTAGCAAAAAGGGGACAGACACCTTTTCCGTGCGCGCCGCTGGCGCACGGAAAAGGTGTCTGTCCCCTTTTTGCTTCCGAAGCTCCCTTCTCCCCCATGGGGGAGAAGGGCTGGGGATGAGGGGGTGGGGGAGGCGCTGTGCCGGCCCTCGCCCCAACCCCTCTCCCCTCAGGGGAGAGGGGCTCAATATGGGGGAAAGAGGGGCGGGTCTGCCCCCCGTTTCTGATCAGGGCAGCAGGTGCGCCACCCCGTCGCGCTCCTCGCGCAACTCCTGCTCCGTGACCTGCATGCGCTCGCGACTGAAGTCATCAATCTCCAGCCCTTGCACGATGCTGTAATCGCCATCCTTGCAGGTCACCGGGAAGGAATAGATCAGGCCCTTCTCAATGCCATAGCTGCCATCGGAAGGCACGGCCATGCTCACCCAGTCGCCGTCCGGCGTCCCCATCACCCAGTCGCGGATGTGATCCACAGCGGAACTGCCCGCCGAGGCGGCGCTGGAGGCACCACGCGCCTTGATGATGGCGGCACCGCGTTGCTGCACCGTGGGGATGAAGTCCGATTCATACCAGTCCCGCGGCACCAGACCAGAGGCGGCATCACCCTTCACGACGGCCTGACTGATATCCGGGTACTGGGTGGCGGAGTGATTGCCCCAGATGATCATCTTCTGGATGTCGGTGGTGGAAGCGCCGGTCTTGCCTGCCAGCTGCGCCATGGCACGGTTATGGTCCAGACGCGTCATGGCAGTGAAATTGCGCGGGTTCAGATCCGGGGCATTACGCTGGGCGATCAGGGAATTGGTATTGGCCGGGTTACCCACCACCAACACCTTCACATCACGACTGGCCACGGCATTGAGCGCCTTGCCCTGCTCGGAGAAGATGGCGGCATTGGCCTCCAGCAGATCCTTGCGCTCCATCCCCGGGCCGCGCGGACGGGCACCTACCAGCAGGGCCACGTCCGCCTTGTCAAAGGCCTCTTCCGGCTTGTCGGAGGTGGTGATCCCCGCCACCAGCGGGAACGCGCAGTCTTCCAGTTCCATGACCACACCACGCAGCGCGTCCATGGCCGGAGTGATTTCCAGCAACTGCAGGATCACCGGCTGGTCCTTGCCCAGCATATCGCCCGAGGCGATGCGGAACAGCAGGCTATAGGAGATCTGGCCAGCAGCGCCGGTAACGGCGACGCGCATGGGGTTCTTCATGAAGCTACCTCCAGTAAGGTCTTTAATTTGGTGTAAATGCTCGGCCCCGAGCAGCAGCACTTGTGGTCCCGCTGCTCGAAGACGGACAAAGGATACACCCCCACCCCTTGGTTTTCCGCATGGCCCACACTGTTGGGCCAACGCATGACCTGTCAATCAGGCCTATTTATTGTTGTCATCCTTGGTGCCACTCTGAGTAAAGGCCTGCCAGAACAGCTTCTGCATGGCATCCATATTGGCCACGCCACTCTGCATCAGCGGCTGCATCATCGCCAGGGATTCATAACCCTGCTGCCCCTCGCGCATGCGCTTGGACAGATCTTCCATCATCTCCTGCTGCAGGGGCGCCACATCGGGCAGGCCAAGAAAGGCACGGATTTCTTCGGGGGTGGCATCCACCTCCACATTGATCTTCATGGGAACTCCTCCGCCTGTCTGATGATTGCAATGCTGTGACCGGGACGGACAAAAGTAAAGCCGCATCGCGGTTTATCACGCCCCCCTGCATACACGTTACCAAAACCCACCCCATCACGCAGGTACGACCTCGCCCCCGTGGGAGCGGCCCTGGCCGCGAAGGCTTTTCCCATGAAGAGGCCACCGATGTACCCGAACCCCGGTGGGGCCGTGTCTCCGGGAGCGGGTGTTCGCCGCATGGATGCGGCGGTCAAGCCTACAAGGATGTATTCACGGCGTCCCGCGGACAGAGATACGGCCCCACCGGGGTTCTGCCCCGGACATCAAGCTCAGGCAACCGGGGCTTCGGCAGAGTATTCGCGGCCAGGGCCGCTCCCAGGGGCAACCACCGCTGGCACCAGGGGCACCAGGGGCACCGGCTGGCACCGCTGGCACCGCTGGCACCCTGGCATCCTGGCATCCTGGCATCCTGGCACCCTGGCACCGGAGGCACAGGGGGGCACCGCCAGGATGGCCCTGCTGCATCGCGGCGGGTAGACTCCCACCGGTGAACACGCCCACCTATTTGATCGACTCCAGCATCTTCGTCTTTCGCGCCTGGTTCGCCCTGCCCGAGACCATCACCTGTCGCGATGGCCACCCGGCCAACGCGGTCCATGGCTTCGTGCGGTTCGTGCACACCTTGCTGCAGAGCGAACGACCCGCCCGTGTCGCCTTTGCCTTCGACCAAAGCCGGGGCACCTCCTATCGTCATGCCCTCTACCCCGCCTACAAGGCCAACCGCCCCCCGGCCCCGGAAGAGCTCAAACGCCAGTTCGCCTGGTGCCGGGAATTCGTGAGCGCCCTGGGCCTGGCCCACCTCTCCAGCCCGACCTTTGAGGCCGACGACCTCATTGGCACACTGGCCGCAAGGGAACGCCAGGCGGGTCGCGCGGTCGTACTGGTCACCGGCGACAAGGACCTCTCCCAGCTCGTCCACGAGGGGGATGTGTGGTGGGACCCGCACCGCAGTCAGCGGCTCGACCCCCGGGGCATTGAAAAACGCCTGGGGGTACGCCCCGACCAGGTGGCGGATCAGCTGGCCCTGGCCGGAGACAAGGTGGACAATATCCCCGGCATCCCCGGCGTGGGCATGGCCACGGCGGCCCGCCTGCTGCGCCGCACCGACACCCTGGAGGCCCTGCTGGCGGACATCCCGGCCATTGCCCACATGCCCCTCCGCGGCGCCCGGCGCCTGATGGGGCTGGTGGATACCCACCGCGACACAGTGCGTCTGGCCCGCCAACTCACGGGCATCCACCTTCAGGCAGATCTGCCGACAGGGCTGGACCTGGAGCGCGGAGGTCCGGATGGGGCCCGCCTGGAAGCGCTGATGGACCAACTGGCCCTGCCACCCTCCCGGCGGTTTGACTGGGAAAGCATCTGACAGGACAACGTGCCCACGCCCCCACGGCGCCCACCCGTACGGGTCGTTCGCGAACGACCCCAAACGGAGCACCGGAAATCACCAGGCCATCGGGATACGCCGATGACAAGTTACACGCCGTCGGGGCGCTTCCCGAAGCGCCCGTACAGAGAGACACGAACACAAGACCTGCACCTCATCCGTTCGCGCCCATCGGGAACGGCCCCAGGCCTTTCAGCCACCCATCGCCTTGTCGGTATGTCGAGACCATGAACATGAACAGCCGCCCAGCCATCCCCGGAGATTGCCCACGCCCTGCCCATCGCCTTCGCCAGGCAGTCGTGGGCGGACTCTTGCTCACCCTGCTCTGGGCGGCCCCGGCCCACAGCCACCCCCATGCCTGGATCGACCTGCAGGTCACCGCCGTCTTCAATGCGGATGGCCACATCACCCAACTACGCCAGGCCTGGCTGATGGACCCTTTCTACAGCACCTTCCTGCTGGACGACATGGCCCAGGATGCCAGCGGCGACACCCAGGAAGAGCGTCTCGACAGCATCGCCCGCAAGATCATCGAAAACCTGGATGATTATCATCACTTCACCGAGATTCATCATGGCGACACCGCCATCCAGGACGCCAGGGCAGAAAATCCCCAACTGGTGCAGAAACAGCGTCGCCTGGAGTTGAGCTTCAAGCTCAGCTTCCAGCAACCCCTGGATCCCACCGAAGCACCCCTGAAGTATGCAGTGTTCGATCCCACCTACTTCATCGAGATCCTGCATGCCGAGAGTGGCGGCGTCCATCTGGAGGGCGGCTCCGAGCGCTGCGACATGGACCTGCGCATCCCGCGCCCCGACCCCGCCTTGGTGGCCCGGGCCGCCGTGCTCGACTACGACCAACAGGGCGACCCCGACATGGGTAAACACTTTGCCGAACGGGTGACCATCGAATGTTCCCGCTGAGTGCCCGCCGCGCCCCTCATCCCCGGCCCTTCTCCCCAGAGGGGAGAAGGGAGTCACGCTACTGTCCCACCGAAGGCAGAAGGGGGTCGTCGAGCCCCTCTTCCGCCGAATGCAGAAGGGAGGTGAGCCCCTCTCCCGCTGGCGGGAGAGGGGTTGGGGTGAGGGTGGAAGGAACGAAGGCTTGGGGTACGGGCCGACCCTGGAGCCTACTCACCTTGTTCATCCTCCTCATCGCCACCCTGCTCCCACTCGGGCATGCCACCGCCTCCCCACTCACCGGCGGCGCCCCGGCCCAGGAAAGCGCACAGGCGCAGGATGCCCCGGCAGAGGCCATGGAAGCCGACAGCCTCCTGGACCGCTTCGTCGCCTGGACCATCACCCAGCAACGGGCCCTGCATCGCCAGCTGGCCGATGGCATGGAGGCCCTGCAGACCGCCCCCACGGCGGCCAATGCCGGCGCGCTGATCCTCATCAGCTTCCTCTACGGCATCTTTCATGCGGCAGGCCCTGGACATGGCAAGGCGGTGATCACCACCTATCTGCTCACCCACCGACAGTACCTGCGACGCGCCCTCACCCTGTCCTTCGCCGCTGCCCTGATGCAGGGGCTTACCGCCGTGATCGCCGTGGCCACTGTATTGTTCATCGTCGGTCGTACGGGCCGGGATGCCATGGGGCAGGCGCCCATGCTGGAGCAGGCCAGCTTTGCCCTGGTGGCCCTGCTGGGGGCCTGGCTCGTGCTGCGGGCACTGCGGCAGTTGATCCGCATGATCCGGGAGCGGCGCCGCAAGCCTGCGCCCTCCCCTGCAGCCGGTGCCGCCCCGGTGTTCATGGCGCCACCCTCACCGTCGGGGGCACCCGCACCCCTGGCGCCATCCATCACCCCTCATGCAGCCCATCACGAGCAAGGCCCCGATTGCGGCTGCGCCCATCACGTGGACCCGGGCCAGGCCGCCCGTGCCGATAGCCTCTGGGCCATGCTGGCCACGGTCGTGGCAGTGGGCATCCGTCCCTGCACCGGAGCCATCCTGGTCCTGGTGGTGGCCCATATCATGGGGCTGTGGGCCGCAGGCATCGCCGCCGTGATGGCCATGTCCGTGGGCACGGCCATCACCGTGTCGATTCTGGCCATCGTGGCGGTGCAGGCCCGCGCCCTGGCTACCCGGCTCTCCGGCGGACCGGGCCTGAAGGCGCAGATCGTCGGCCATGGAGTCGGCCTGCTGGGCGGACTGCTCATCCTGGGCATGGGGCTGATCCTGTTCATGGGCAGCCTCACCAGCCGCGTACCCCATCCCATGGGCCTTTGAAACCATGACCCCTTCCCGCAAACCCCTTTCCCGCAAATCCCAGGCTTCAGGCAGGGAGTCCGCCCGCGTCATCCTGTTCAACAAGCCCTTCGACGTGCTCACCCAGTTCACCGACAAGGAGGGTCGCAAGACCCTGGCCGACTTCATCCCGGTCCCCGGGGTGTATGCCGCCGGCCGCCTGGACAGGGACAGCGAGGGCCTGGTGGTACTCACCGACAACGGTCGGCTTCAGGCACGCATCAGCCACCCGGACCATGCCATGAGCAAGACCTACTGGGCGCAGGTGGAGGGCATCCCGGACGAGGCCGCCCTGCAGGCCCTGTGCAAGGGGGTGGAACTGCGCGACGGGCCCACCCAACCGGCCCGCGCCCGCCTGATGGACGCACCTGTGCAGCTCTGGCCCCGCGACCCGCCCATCCGCGAGCGTCGTCACATCCCCACCACCTGGGTGGAACTCACCCTCTCCGAGGGCCGCAACCGCCAGGTGCGACGCATGACTGCCGCCGTTGGCCACCCCACCCTGCGGCTGATCCGTTACCGTGTGGGCTCATGGACGCTGGATGGTCTGGGACCAGGGGCGTGGTATACAGTGCAGGCCTAATCCCCCTTGTACACCTACCCGCCCCGGGTATCCGGCTCCCTTGGAAACCTTGAGAGCACCGCACCCCGTACGGGCGCTTCGGGAAGCGCCCCGCGGAGGCATCCGATGCCCCAATGCCAACCCGCCAGGCCCCATCAACCCCGGACACACCGCCGGGTCGTTCGCGAACGACCCCTACAGGCATTCTGACCCGCCCCTTATCCACCCCCCCAGGCCATCACAACCCACGGATAGACCGCCGGGCCCGAGGCACACCCTTTCGCGGCCAAGGGCCGCTCCCACACCAGCCCCCCTTGCGGGAACTTGTGTCACGGCCTTAGAGTCATCCATGGATGTGCACCGGGCACTCACCCGGAAGGGGTTTATTGATGTCATCGATCCGACTGGCCGGCCTGCTCATTCCGGCCCTGCTCCTGCTGCCGGGAATGGCAGCGGCCCTCACCTCCCAGAGCGCCGCCGAGCGCGATGCTTTCGAGCGCGCCGAATCGGCCCTGAACCGCGGAGACCGCCAGGCCTTCCAAACGGGCGTCAAGGCCCTTCAGGGGTATCCGCTACTGCCCTACCTGCTGCATGCCGACCTCAACGACCGATTCCCTCAAATCTCCTCGGGCGAGGTAGAACAATTCCTGGATCGCTGGGGCGATACGCCGCCGGGGCGCCGCCTGCAGGTCCGGTGGCTCACCCAACTCGCCCAGGATGAAGACTGGGGCACCTACCGACAACACTACCAGGAGGGGCTGGGTACCACGCTCACCTGTCATCACCACACGGCCCTGCTCAAGACGGGCCAGCGCAAACGGGCCCTGGAGGGTGTGGAAGCGCTCTGGCTGGTGGGGCGATCTCAACCCGATGCCTGCGACCCCGTCTTCGATGCCTGGCGTGACGCCGGCCGCCTGACCCCCCGACTCGCCTGGGATCGCTTCAGCCTCGCCATGCAGGCCGGCCAGACCGGCTTGGCCCGCTACCTGCGCCGCTACATGCCGGAAGAAGACCGCACCTGGGCCGATCGCTGGATCTCCCTGCATGCAGACCCCCAGGGCATCAAGGATATCCACTGGCGAGCCGACGCCCATCCCCACGCCAGCGAACTCCTCACCCACACCTTCAACCGACTGACCCGCGATGATCCACGCAAGGCCCTGGAGATATGGGAAAGCGCGGAGTCCGACTGGGGACTGAGCCGCCAGGACGCCCTGGACACCCAGCGCTTCATCGCCCTGCGACTGGCGGTGCGCGAGCGCGAGGCGGCTCTGCCCCATCTGGCATCGCTTTCACATGCCGTGTTCGATGATACCCTTCGACAATGGCAGGCCCGCGCCGCCCTGGCAGGCCAGGACTGGGAGACCGTGGCCCGCGCCATCACCCACCTGTCGGCTGACAGCCGTAGCGAGGATGTCTGGCGCTACTGGCATGCCCGTGCCCTGGAGCAGTTGGGCGACGACAAGAGCGCCCGCACCCTGTACGCGCGAGTTGCCGAAAGCCGCAACTTCTACGGCTTTCTCGCCGCCGACCGCATCAATGCGCCCTATCGCATCGGCCATCGCCCGCTGGAGGTGGAGCCCGGCCGCCTGGAAGACATCGCCCAACACGACACCCTGCGACGCGCCATGGAACTGCGTGCCCTGGGGCGCCACATCGACGCCCGTCGGGAGTGGTTCTACCTGCAAAACCAACTGGAGGGCGATGACCTGGCGGCAGCCGCCCTCCTGGCCCGCGGCGCGGGCTGGCACGATCGGGCCATCTTTGCGGCGGCCCGAGCCCAACGCTATGACGACATCGACCTGCGTTTCCCCCTGGTGCACGCCGGGCTGATCACTGAAAAGGCCTCGGAGCAGGGCATCAACCCCGCCTGGGCCATGGCCGTGGCCCGACAGGAAAGCGCCTTCATGGAAGACGCCCGCTCCCACGCAGGGGCCCTGGGCCTGATGCAGATCATGCCCGCCACCGGACGCTCCATGGCCCCCAACGTGGGCCTGAGCATCAACCACAACCTGCAACTGCTGGATCCACGGGTCAACGTGAGCATCGGCACCTATTACCTCAAGCGCAATCTGGAGGGGTTTGGTGGGCATCCGATGCTCTCCACCGCCGCCTACAACGCCGGCGCCGGCCGGGTGCGCAGCTGGCTGCCCGATTACACGCTGCCCGCCGATGTATGGGCTGAACTGATCCCCTTCCACGAGACCCGCGACTATGTGCGCCGTGTGCTCGCCTATCAGGTGATCTACGAGGTGCGCATGGGCCTGACCCCCACCACCCTGAGCAGCCTGCTACCGCCGGTGACACCCCGCGCGCGATTGAGTCAGTCCCAGATCCGGCATCAAACCCGCTGGTCCGGCGATGACCACCTGAGCCAACCGCTGACGGAGATCTGCGATGCACCGGGATATACGGAGACTCCTTGCCTATAAAGGGCTCAGGCCCTCACCCCGACCCCTCTCCCGCCAGCGGGAGAGGGGCTCACCCCCCTCTCCCCCGAACGCAGAGGGACCCGTCTCCCTTCTCCCCTCGGGGGAGAAGGGCTGGGGATGAGGGGGAAGCGGCGGGCACTCCACCCCCTTTACATCCCCCAGCAGAGCGTTCCATCCTGACCTTCCACCCACACCCCCAAGCCGCCATGACCCTCTGGCAAAACCTCTCCCACCAGATCACCCAAGCCAGTGGCAAGGCCTTCACCCTCAAGAACTACCGGGGGGCCGGGGGTGGCTGCATCAATGAGGCGGCGGTGCTGGAAGGCAAGGACGGTCGCAGCTTCTTCGTCAAGCTCAACCGCCCGGAACTGGAAGACATGTTCGCCGCCGAGGCCGAAGGCCTGCAGGCACTGGGCGAGCCAGGGGAGATCCGCGTGCCCACACCCTTGTGTCATGGCATCACCGATGGGCGCAGTTACCTCATCATGGAACACATCCCCCTGGGCGGTCCGCGCCACTCCCGCGTCTTCGGGGAACAGCTGGCCCGGCTGCACCAGCACACCCAGCCCCGCCATGGCTGGCACCGGGACAACACCATCGGCAGCACGCCGCAGATCAATACCTGGAGCAACGACTGGGTTCCATTCTGGCGCGAGCATCGCCTGGGCTACCAAGTGGAGCGTGCGCGAAGCCAGGGCGCCGGGCAAACCCTGGTGGAGGCCGTGGAAGAGTTGATGGAATCCCTGCCCGCCTTCTTCCAGGACTACCAGCCCCAGGCCTCGGTCCTGCACGGCGACCTGTGGGGCGGCAATCACGACTCAGACGCGCAAGGCAACCCGGTGATCTTCGACCCGGCGGTGTACTACGGCGACCGGGAGACGGACGTGGCCATGACCGAGCTGTTCGGCGGCTGCGACCGGGACTTTTACGCGGCTTACGATGCGACGTGGCCCCGGGACCCGGGGTATGGGGTGCGCAAGGACCTGTACAACCTGTACCACCTGCTGAACCACTTCAATCTGTTTGGTGGGGGCTATGCGGGTCAGTCGGAGCGGTTGGCACGGCGGCTACTGGCGGAGGTTCGGGGGTAAGAACAAGCACCCCCCTGACCTCCCCCGCCCGAGTCTCCCGCAGCACCTCCCACCCCGCCGGCAATCCCGGCGCCGACGCATCCGACTCATATTCCAGATACACCCGCGCCCCCGGTCGCAATAGCCCGGGGCGCTCCAGAGCCTCGATGGACTCCACCAGCAGCCCCGTGCGATAGGGCGGATCCAGAAACACCAGATCAAACCCCTCATCGCACTGCCTGAGATACCCCAGCCCATCCCGGGCCTGCACCTCGATCTGCTGAGCGCCCAGGGCCGCCACCTGCTCCCGCAGGTGGACCGCCAACCGGGCATCACGCTCCACCATCACCACCCGGGAGGCCCCGCGCGAGGCCGCTTCAAACCCCAGGGCCCCGGAGCCGGCGAACAGATCCAGGCACCGGGCCCCAGGCATGATCGGTTGCAGCCAGTTGAACAGGGTCTCGCGCACCCGATCCGGCGTGGGCCTCAGGCCCGGCGCATGGGGCACCGGCAAGCGACGGCTGCGCCAGGCCCCGCCGATGATCCGCAGCCGCCCGGGGGCGCCCCGGCGCGGCGCGCCCCTCAACCCTCGCCTCCGACGATCACCGTCACCATCCGATCAGGGTCCACGCGGCGCGCAAAGGCCTCGTTCACCTGCTCCGGGGTCAGGGCCTCCACCTTGTCCGTGAAGGTGTCCAGAAAATCCAGGGGCAGATCATAAAAGCCCATCATGGCCACGTGATCCAGGATCCCGGAATTGCTGGCCGTGCGCAGCGGGAAGCCTCCCACGATATTGCGCACGCTGGCGTTCAACTCATCCTTGTCCAGCCCCTCGGCCACGAAGTCCTCCAGGGTGGCGCGCATCACGCCGATGGCCTCGTCCGCCTGGCTCACCTGGGTCTGCACCCCCATGATGAAGGGGCCATCCTGGGCCATGGGCGAGAAATAGCTGAACACGCTATAGGCCAGCCCCCGCTGGGTGCGCACCTCATCCATCAGACGGGAGGTGAACCCGCTGCCGCCCAGGCGGTGGTTGCCCACATACAGGGG
The DNA here is from genome assembly GCF_022227565.1 of Ectothiorhodospira sp. 9100. Taxonomy (NCBI): domain Bacteria; kingdom Pseudomonadati; phylum Pseudomonadota; class Gammaproteobacteria; order Chromatiales; family Ectothiorhodospiraceae; genus Ectothiorhodospira; species Ectothiorhodospira sp. 9100. The sequence goes on along the minus strand of NZ_JAJNAN010000012.1, from coordinate 22,500 downwards.
GAAGTAATCCTCATCCCCCCGGGCCATCCCGGGCTGCCCCATGAACACATGCACCTGTTCGGAAGGGAAGGAAACCCGCACCGTCTCGGCGGACTCCAGGGCCGCCACCTCCGGCAGGGCCGGTGCCGGCTCTCCCTCAGGCAGGGCCGCGGCCACCCGCTCGGCCACCGCCTCGGCCTGCTCCCGATCCAGGCCACCGACCAGGGCCAGCACACCGTTTCGGGCCACATAATAGCGTTCGTGGAAGGCCTTCAGATCGTCGGTGGTGACGGATTCCAGGCCCTCCCGCGTGCCAATGGGCATGCGCGCATAGGGATGATCGCCGTACACCGCTTCATAGAAGGTGCGCCGGGCGATCGCCCCCGGGTTCTGCTCCTGGGCCTGCAGGGCCACCCGGGCCTGGCGCCGTGCCCGGTCCAGCGCGCGCTGCTCGAAATGAGGCTGGCTCACCGTGGTCACAAAAGTCTCCACCGCCGTCTCCATCCAGTCCGCCTCGGTGAGGGTGCGCAGGGAGGCCATGGCCATGTCCCGCTGCGAGTCGCTGCTGAACTGGGCCCCCACGCCCTCAAAGCGCTCGGCGATGGCATCCGCATCCCAGTCACCGGCCCCATCGGAGAGCAGGGTATTGGTCAGCCGCGCCAATCCGGGCTGATCGCCGTCCCGGGCACTGCCGCCATTGAAGACCAGTCGCATGTCCACCATGGGCAGGGCGGGGGCCGGCACGAAATACACCTTGAGCCCGTTATCGGTCTCCCAGTGCTGGATGTCATCCTCCCCCGCCCCGGCGCCTGCCGGCAACCCAAACACCAGCGCCAGAGCCAACACCATCCCCTTCCACCTGTGGGAGCGGCCCTCGGCCGCGAAGATCGAAGCCCCCTCACCCTCCAGTGCCCCCCTCTTCGCGGCGAAAGCGCCGCTCCCACACTCAACCCCATCCACTTCAACCTCCCAAGCCAATGCCCCCCTCCCGTGGGAGCGGCCCTTGGCCGCGAAAATCGAAGCCACGGTCGGTTCCCCCTTCACCATCCACAATCCAGTCATCATCAACCCCCTCACCGCAGGTGCCCTTCAAAGTTGCTCGGCGGATCATCCGGATCGATGGGCTGTGGGTCCAGCCAGGCCACCGTACGTTGATGCGGGTCGAAATAGCGCCGCGCCACCTCCTGCACCTGCTCGGCCGTGACCGCGCGCACCCGCTCGGCGAAGCGCTCACCCTCTTCCCAGGACAACCCCACGCTCTCCAGCATGCCCAGCTGCATGGCCTGCCCCTGGATGGAATCCCGGCGGTACACGTCCCGCGCCACCACCTGGGCCTTCACCCGCTCCAGTTCAGACGCACTGACGGGTTCGTCCTTGAGCCGTTCCAGGGCCTCAATCAGGGCCTGCTCCACCTCGTCCCGATCCGCATCGGAAGAAGGCGTGGCGCTCACCATGAACAGGTTGTCCAGACGCGAAAACGGCGTGTAACTCACCCCGGCGGAGGCCACCAACTCCCGCTCCCGTTCCAGTTCACGGGGGATGCGGGCACTTTCACCGCCGTCCAGCACACCGGAAGCCACCAGTAGGGCATAAGGCTCCCAGGATGCCTCGGCAGTGAGCAGCACCGGCACCTTGTAGCCCATGAGCAATTGCGGCACCCGTGCCGGTGCCTTGACGGTGATGCGCCGCTCACCCAGCTGGCGGGCCTCGGTGCGGGATTTCACCTCGGGCAACGCCTGGGCGGGGATATCGCCGAAATGGGCCTTGGCCATCTCATGCACGTGATCCGGGTCCACGTCCCCCACCACCACCAGGAGGGCATTGTTGGGGGCATACCAGCGCTCGTACCAGTCGCGCATATCCGCCACGGTGTATTCGTCGATATCCACCATCCAGCCGATCACCGGCATGCCATAGGGGCTGTTGAGCCAAGCGGTGGCATTGAAATGCTCCCGGGTGAGGGCATTGGGGTTGTCCTCGGTACGCAGGCGGCGCTCCTCGCGCACCACCCGCATCTCCTGGACGAACGCATCCTCGGGGAGGGCCAGGTTCTGCATGCGGTCCGCCTCCAGTTCCAGGGCCCGGTCCAGATGCCGGGCGGCCAGTTGCTGGAAGTAGGCCGTGTAATCGCGGCTGGTAAAGGCATTCTCCCGGCCCCCCAACTCGGCGATGATGCGTGAGAACTCTCCCGCCGGATGGGCCTCCGTGCCCTTGAACATCATGTGTTCCAGGGCATGGGAGACCCCGGTGATGCCCCCATGCTCATGGCTTGCACCCACCCGATACCACACCATGGACGACACCACGGGCGCTCGGGTGTCGGGGCGCACCAGCACCTTCATGCCATTGTCCAATTCGTATTCAAAGACGTCGCTCCCCGACCCGGCCAGCGCAGGGCCGGTGCCGAACAGGAGCAATGCAAGGCAAAGCAGCAGGGCTTTCTGTTTCATTTCGGCGGACGTTCCTCAGTGGTAGGATGTGGCAACTTGATCACCGTAGACCTTCTCAACCCATGTTCGGTTTCAGAAAGAAGAAAAAGCCCGAGGAGCCCACCCAGGCCCCCAAGCCTTCCGAGGCCCCCAAGACCTCGGAAGACAACGCGACCTTCGAGGCTCTGGAGATCATTGAGGCCCCCGAGGGTATCAGGTCTCCCAGGCGGGACAAGGCCAGCCCTGCGCCCAAGGATGCGCCCAGGGACGCCCCCAAGGTCCAACCACCCCAGCCCCCGAAGGCACCCGAGCCCAAGCCTGCGGAGGCCAAGGCCCCGGCCCCCCCGGCGACCGACAAACCGTGGGAGCGGCCCTCGCCCGCGAAGCCAGAACCCGACAAGGCCCCCGAGCCCAAGCCCGCGGAAGCCAAGGCCCCGGCCCCCCCGGCGGCCGACAAACCGTGGGAGCAGCCCTCGGCCGCGAAGCCAGAACCCGACAAGACCCCCGCCGACCAGGAAGCCCCCCCCGCCAGCAAGGCCGGCCTCTTCTCCCGCCTGCGCAAGGGCCTGTCCAAGACCTCCTCCACCCTCACCGATGGCATGGCCGGTCTGGTCATGGGCAAGAAGGCCATCGACGATGAACTGCTGGAAGAGCTGGAAACCCGCCTGCTGATGGCCGATGTGGGCATCGAGGCCACCGAGGAGATCCTGGACAACCTGACCTCCCGTGTCGCCCGCAAGGAGCTCAAGGACGCCGAGGCCCTGGTCAAGGCCCTGGAAGCCGCCATGGTGGATGTGCTCCAACCCGTGCAGGAACCCCTGCAGATCGACCGTGATCACAAGCCCTACGTCATCCTGGTGCTGGGCATCAACGGCTCGGGCAAGACCACCACCATCGGCAAGCTCACCCACCGCCTGCGCTCCCAGGGCCTCTCGGTGATGCTGGCCGCGGGCGACACCTTCCGCGCTGCCGCCGTGGAGCAGCTACAGACCTGGGGTGAGCGAAACCAGGCCCCGGTAATCTCCCAGGGCAAGGGCGCCGATTCCGCCTCGGTGATCTACGATGGCCTGCAGGCCGCCAAGGCCCGCGGCATGGATGTGCTCATCGCCGACACCGCCGGTCGCCTGCACACCCAGAGCAATCTCATGGATGAACTCAAGAAGGTGAAACGGGTGATACAGCGCCTGGAGCCGGAGGCCCCTCATGAAGTCCTCCTGGTGGTGGATGGTGGCACCGGTCAGAACGCCCTCAACCAGGCCCAGGACTTCGACCTGGCCATGGGCGTCACCGGCATTGCCGTCACCAAGCTGGACGGCACCGCCAAGGGCGGCATCCTGTTTGCCATGGCCCAGAAGGTGGGCATCCCGGTGCGCTTCATCGGCGTGGGGGAGAGCATCGAGGACCTGCGCGAGTTCGACGCCAGGGACTTTGCCCGGGCACTGCTGTCGGATGGCGCTCAAAAGGAGTGACGGCGCCCCTGGCGCCATCCCCAATCCATGATCCACCTGAAAAACGTCACCAAACGCTATCCCACCGGCCATGAGGCCCTGTCCCGCATCAATCTCAAGCTGGACAAGGGCGCCATGGCCTTTCTCACTGGCCACTCCGGCGCCGGCAAGAGCACCCTGCTCAAACTGATCGCCCTGATCGAGCGGCCCACCCGCGGCCGACTGATCGTCAACGATCAGGACCTGGCGGGGATGGCCCCCCGGCAAGTCCCTTACTTTCGCCGTCAGATCGGCATCATCTTCCAGGATCACCACCTGCTGCATGACCGCAGCGTCTTCGACAATGTGGCCCTGCCCCTGGTCATCCAGGGCTACCGGCAGCACGAGATCGCCCGTCGCGCCCGGGCCGCCCTGGACCGGGTGGGCCTGCTGCACAAGGAAGGCGCTGCCCCCATCACCCTCTCCAGTGGAGAGCAACAGCGGGTGGGCATCGCCCGGGCCGTGGTGCACAAGCCCGCCATCCTGCTGGCCGACGAACCCACCGGCAATCTGGACCCGGAACTGTCCCGGGAGATCATGGAGCTGTTCATCCGTTTCAATCAGGTAGGCACCACCGTGATGATCGCCAGCCACGACCTGGAACTCATCTCCAGTCTGGGCAAGCCCATGGTGCGGCTGCACGAGGGGCATCTGCAGCGCGAACGTGCACCGGAGTCCGCATGAGATCGCGCCGTCGCCTCAGCCAGCCCACCATGCACGCCCGCTTCCAGGCCTATGGCGTCAATCATCTGCGGGCCCTGGTGCTGAGTCTGGGCAAGCTTTATCGGGCACCGTTTTCCAGCGTACTCACCCTGCTGGTGATTGCCATCGCACTCACCCTGCCCAGCCTCCTCTATCTCATCCTGGGTAACCTGCAACAGGTCACGCCCCAGTGGGACCGCACGGCGCAGATCTCCGTCTTTCTGGAAGCCTCCGTGACGGATGACCAGGTTCCTGCCCTGGCCGGCCGCCTGGCGCAACGATCCGACGTGGCCGCCGCCGAGGGGATCACCCGCGAGCAGGCCCTGGAGGAATTCCGTACCCATTCCGGGTTTGGCGATGCCGTGGACGCCCTGGGGGAAAACCCGTTGCCGGCCGTCATCCTGGTCACTCCGGCCCTGAACACCCAGTCGCCGAACGACCTGGAAGCCCTGGTGGCCGCCCTCAACCAACTCCCCGAGGTGGAAAGTGCCGACATGGACATGCAATGGGTACAACGCCTGTACGCCATCATGGACACGCTGGAGCGCACCACCGAGATTCTGGCACTGCTATTGGGTCTCGGGGTCATCCTGGTGGTGGGTAATACCATTCGCCTGGATATCCAGAACCGGCGTGAGGAGATCGAGGTGGCCAAACTGGTGGGCGCCACCGATGCCTTCATTCGCCGTCCGTTCCTGTACGGCGGCTTCTGGCTGGGCCTGGGCGGCGCCCTCACCGCCCTGCTCATTGTGACCCTCACCCGCATCCTCCTGGCCCACCCGGTCCAGGATCTGGCCGCCCTCTACGGCGGCCAGTTCGGCATCCAGGGCCTCACCGCCACAGACAGCCTCATCCTCCTGGCCACCGGCGCCATCCTCGGCCTGGCCGGCTCCTGGGTCACCGTAGGCCGCCACCTGCGGGACATCGAGCCATCCTAGGGCGGGAAAAGGGGACGGGGAAAAAAGGGGACGGACACCTTTTCTGAGCGCGCCGCTGGCGCGCGGAAAAGGTGTCCGTCCCCTTTTTTCCCCGTCCCCTTTTTGCTTCGAGGGTTGAATATTAGAAAACAATAATTCGATAATGAACGCCTGGGCGCACAGGGGGAGGCGACCCAGCCTCTGCCTGGTGCCGCCCGCGCAACTCAAATGAATGCATTTTGGGAGTGATCTGATGAAACAAACCCTGTTTCAGGAAAAGTACCCGGTTTTCTACTTTGAAGTGAACAAGTCCGAGACCACGTTTCAGTCGGTCCCGGAGATCCTGGCCTATTTCAAGGAAAAGGTGGACGCACACCCGGTCGCCCAATACATCGGGGAATTCGACCACTACAGTCACACCAAGCAATTCGAGGACGGGGAGATTGCTCCCGAGATACTGGACGCCCAGCACATCCTGTTCTGCTTTGGCGTCAAGCTCCCCACCCCCCGCGCCATGGCCGTTCGCCCCCGATCCATCGGCGTATGCGAGATGGCGGATCGTTTCGTCATCGATTTCCTTGAGGCCCCCATGCCATTGGCCAACAACGCCATGGAAGAGTGGACCAAGGCAGTCTGCAACAAATAACCCCAAAAACGGGGACAGATTTATTTTTTGCGCTGCAACAACCCACCATTGACCCGGTCGGCCTGCCCATTTTTGCCCAGGAACTCCACCCCCCTTAGCACTCCAACGGCTAGACTGCTAAAATCACGGCATTCCGGTAGGAATGGGGAGGACGCCAACAATGAACACCGCGCTAGTCGCCACGAAAGACAACCTGGCCGTACCGGTCGGCAACCTGGAGAGCTACGTCCAGGCGGTCAACCAGTTGCCCGTGCTGGAGGCCGAAGATGAAAAGGCCCTGGCCCGTCGCCTGCGCGACCACCAGGATCTGGAGGCCGCGCGCACACTGGTCATGCACAACCTGAGGTTTGTGGTGCATATCGCACGTGGCTACTCAGGCTATGGACTCGGGCTGGGAGATCTCATCCAGGAAGGCAACATCGGCCTGATGAAGGCGGTGAAGCGCTTTGATCCGGAGATGAACGTCCGGCTGATCTCCTTCGCTGTCCACTGGATCCGGGCCGAGATCCATGAATTCGTGCTGCGCAACTGGCGTATCGTCAAGGTGGCCACCACCAAGGCTCAGCGCAAGCTGTTCTTCAACCTGCGTAGCGCCAAGCAGCGCCTGGGCTGGTTCAATCAAAATGAAGTGGAGACAGTCGCCCGGGACCTGGGCGTCACCCCGCGCGAAGTCATGGAGATGGAATCGCGCATGGCCGGTCAGGATATGAGTTTCGACCCGGAACCCCAGGATGACGACACCCACTACCTGCCCCCCTCCGCGTCCCTGACCGACCACAACGACGACCCGGCCCAGGCCCTGGAACGCAGCGACTGGGACAGCTACCATCACGCCCGCCTGCAACAGGCGCTTGAGACCCTGGACGATCGCAGCCGCCAGATCCTTGCCCGCCGCTGGCTGGCCGAGGACAAGGCCACACTGCACGAACTGGCCGCCGAATACAGCGTCTCCGCCGAGCGCATCCGGCAACTGGAAAACAACGCCATCGGCAAGCTACGCAAGGCGATGGCAGCGTAACCAGCCTCGCAAAAAGGGGGCGGGAAAAGGTGTCCGTCCCCTTTTCCCGCCTTTTCCGCGTCCCCTTTTTGCCCCTACCCCAGCAGAATCACCGAGAAAAAGCTCAGCCAGGCCAGGATGACCAGCGCCACTACAAAGGTCATGGCGCCGTTGTCGAAACTGAACATGGGGTGCCTGAGCACTGGCAGGCGGCGGGCTGCGGCGGCCCATTCCGATAATTTGCTGATCATCGCTTATCCTCCTCCCGGGGCTCCCGGGATACGGGATCCCGATGTGGGATCCGGGGGTCATCGTCGTCCATGAGGATCCGATGAGCCGGACCCTCCATATCGTCATACTGCCCGGCACGCACCGTCCACAGGAACGCCGCCAGAATGACCGCCATGAAGATGATCCCCAGAGGGATCAACAGATACAGAATATTCATGCGCCGTTACTCCCGCCCGTCGGACTCTGGTCACGTAACCTCAGGGCATTCACCACCACCAGCAGCGAACTCAGGGACATCCCCAGCGCCGCGATCCAGGGTGTAATCAGGCCCAGAGCCGCCACCGGTAATGCTATGGAATTGTAGCCAATGGCCCAACCGATATTCTGACGGATCACTCGCGCTGTTTCCCGGGCCTTGTCCAGGCCCGCCGGCAGCACCGCCAGTTGATCCCGGTAGAGAATCATGTCGGCGCTGGCCTGAGCCAATTGCGTGCCTCCGGCCATGGCCAGGGATACCGTGGCCCGGGAGAGTATCGGGGCATCGTTCACCCCATCGCCCACCATGGCCACCCGGGCGCCTTGCGCCTCCAGGGCTTCAAGGGCCTCCAGCTTGTCGGCGGGGGTGAGGCCGCCCCGGGCATCATCGATGCCCAGTTCCTCCGCCAAGCGCTTCACCGTCGCCAGATCATCACCCGAGAAGACATGCAGGTTCAGGCCGCGTTTCCTGAGAGCCTCCACGGTGGGCACGGCATCGGGCCGCAGCCGGTCCTCCAGGGTGAAAAGGGCCAGCGGGCCGGTTTCGTCACCCAGGGCGATGGTGGTGCCGTGTTGAGCGTGCTGCCGGGCCATCTCGAGAAGGTGGCTGCCTGCCTCGCCGCCGATCAGTTCGGCCACAAACCGGGGACTGCCGAGGCGCACCCGCTTACCCTTAACGCTCATGCATCGCGGTAGTGAGTCCCCCCAATGATTAAAGATACGCTTCAGGCCCCTCTCCCCTGCGGGGAGAGGGGTTGGGGTGAGGGGCGAGGATTGGCACAGTGCCTGCCCCCTCCCCCTCATCCCCAGCCCTTCTCCCCCGAGGGGGAGAAGGGAGTGCCTGTAGCTGAACCTTGGTTCTTTCACGTTAACCCAGCCCTCGACACCCAGGCCCGGGAAGGTCCGGGGCCCGTCATCGTCCGGTGCCTCCCCTTTCGCGGCCGAGAGCCGCTCCCACATGCCATCCCCATCAGCACCGGCCTCTGGGGCCAGAACTCCGCCCCCGTGGGAGCGGCCCTCGGCCGCGAATGTCGAAGCCTCACAAGCCCAGGCATTCACCTCATGCTCCGCCGCCTCCAGCAAAGCCCGGGCCACCGGATGCCCCGACCCCACCTCCAGCGCCGCCGCCATCCGCAGACAGGTACCACGATCCCAAGCCCCCAGCACCTCCACCCCGCGCAGACTCAACCGCCCCTCCGTCAGGGTGCCTGTCTTGTCAAACACCATGTCGGTCACGCTGGCCAGCCCCTCCAGGGCTTCACCTCGGGCCGTCAGCAGGCCGCGCCCGGTCAAGGCCCCGGTGGCCGCCGTGATCGCCGCGGGTGTGGCCAGGGCCAGGGCGCAGGGGCAACTCACCACCAGCATGGCCACCATCACCCAGAAGGCCCGGACCGGATCAATCCACCACCAGGCCAACCCCACCAGAACCGTGAGCACCAGTACGGCCCCCACGAACCACCCGGTGCCCCGTTCCGCCAGCACCGCCAGACGCGGCTTCTGGGTCTGCGCACGGTCCAGCAGACGCTGAATGGCCGAAAGCACCGTATCGGCGCCCACCTGCTCCACCTGCATCACCAGGGGACTCTCCACATTCATCGTCCCTCCGGTCAAACGATCACCGCGCCCCCGGGCTCGGGGCACACTCTCCCCCGTCAGCAGAGACTCATCCACGCTGGAGCGTCCGGATTCCACCGCACCATCCGCGGGGACCGCCTCTCCTGGGCGAACACGTACTCGATCCCCTGGGGAGAGCTCCGTCACCGACACTTGCTCTTCACCCGCCTCGGTCAGTCGTGTGGCCACCGCGGGCAACAACCGCCCAAGCGCCTCCGTGGCCTGCCCCGCCCGCTGACGCGCCGACATCTCCAGATACCGCCCGGTGAGCAGGAAGAAGACAAACATGGTCACCGACTCGAAATACACATGTTCATGACTCCCGGTGACGGTGGCCCAGACGCTGGCCAGATAGGTGGAACCGATGGCCAGCGCCACCGGCACATCCATCCCCAGCCGACGCCGCCGCACATCCCGCCAGGCCGAGGTAAAGAAACCGGCGCCCGCATACACCACCACCGGCGTGGCGATGAACAGGGCCACCCAGCGCAGGAAGCGCATCATGCCTTCCTGCCCCGGGACATCGTGCCCCAGCCACAGGGCCACGGCGATCATCATCACCTGCATCATCCCCAGCCCGGCCACCGCCAGGCGTCTCAGGGCACGATCCCGCTCCCGCTTGAACGATGCCTCCTGACGCCCGGGGTCAAACGGATGGGCCCGGTAGCCGATCTCGTGGACGGCCTGGAGGATCCGGCTCAGTTGAACCCGGCTGGCATCCCAGCGCACCCGGGCCCGATGCGTGGAATAATTCACCGAGAAATCCAGCACCCCCGGCAAGGCCTTCACATGGCGCTCACTCAACCACACACACGCAGCACAGGTGATGCCCTCCAGCATCAGCGAGGCCTCGCGCACATCCCCCTCGGCCACATGCACGAAGCCGCGCTGTACCTGCTCGGTATCGTATAGATCCAGACCTGCCAGGGGCGCCAGCGGGTCTGGTGGGCCATCGGGGGTCTCGGTGCGGTGCCGGTAATAGTCCTCCAGACCGGCCTCGACAATGGCTCCCGCCACCGCCAGACAGCCCGGGCAACAAAAGGCCCGCTCCTCCCCCAGTACCTCCCGGCGAAAATCGCTGCCCTCGGGCACTGGCAAACCGCAGTGATAACAAGACTCCCGGGTCACCCTTCCCTCACGGAGGTGACACCACGCTGTTCGTGGAGATCCTCACCACGGTATACCTGCAGCAATAGATCCCAGCGCCCCGGGGCCGGGAAGCGCAACTGCGTCTGGTACAGACCCGGCCCCACCTCACGCATCTCGAACACCTGATCCATGCGCTCATCGGACGGTCGCAGGAACTCACCCACCACCCGCGCCCGGGTGACCGGGTCGCCGTCCCGGTCGGTGACCTGCACCTGAAAGGTATTGGCACGATCCATACGGGGCGCCTCCAGCCATCCCTGATGCACCTGCCAGCCCCGCTGGGCCTGCACCTGGGCCTGCTGCATGTACTCCTGGGCCAGGGCCTGATTCTTGTGAGAGATGTGCACGGCCGTACCCGGGAAGAAGGAGGTCACCTGCTCGGCGCCACTGCGTGGCTCCGGCAGCAGACGCCCCACAAGATGGCTGGGCATGCCCTGATGAGCCACGGTCACCAGGATGCCGTTGACCGTGGCGATGACGATAAAGAACCCGATGATGGCAGCCGGCGCCCAGTGCACCCGCAGTCTGCCCGCCTTCTCCCCCCGCCCCTTCTGGGCCTCGATCTGGTTCATGATGATGCCCAGGCCGTAAGGGGTGATCACGTAGAAGGCCAGATGGATGGCAAACACATCCGCCCCGGGCCAGAAGACCACGGCGATGGGGATGAACACCAGCAGGGTGAACACCAGCACCGTCAGCGACGTTTGGTAAGCCCGCAGACGAGTGAAGCGATAGAGCACAAAGAACAGGACGATGCCGGCGAGGACGCCGAGGCTGAGGGTGAGGACTAAAGGATCCATGATGTTGTTGACCTGCTGAAAGTAGGTATCAATTCAGACACAACGCCCGCCTCCCCCCTCATCCCCGGCCCTTCTCCCCCAAGGGGAGAAGGGAGTTGATAGCCCCGCCTCCCCCTTTGGTCGGGAAGCTGATAGCCCCTCCTCCCCTTTGGTCGGGAAGTTGATAGCCCCTCTCCCGCTGGCGGGAGAGGGGTTGGGGTGAGGGGAAACACGCGCCCCTCACCTCAAAATAAACTGCGACTCCACCCGCACCACCGCCATCCCCTCCGGCTCCACCGGCACCAGCTCGAACATCAGATCCTGCTGCCGCGGCGCCCCCGCGGGCGCATCCTGACGCACCCGCGCCAGCAACGTGGTGCGCTGCTCCGGCATCAGGCTGAGGCGCTCGATGCGCCCCGTATCCAGCTCCGCGCCATCCAGCCCGCTCAGCCTCAGTTCCAGGACCACCGGGTGCTGGGACTTGTTGTGCACCTTGATCTCGTAGCTGTTCTGAATGGAGCCATCCGAGAGCTGCACGAACAAGGGCTGGCGCACCTGACTCACCGAGGCATCCAGAGGCGTCTGGTGGGCGATGCCCCACACCAGCAATACAATGATCAACACCAGAGGCGCTGCATATCCCAGGGTCTTGGGCTTGAAGTACCGCGTGCGCCGGCCCTCCAGGGCATTCTCCGAGGTGTAGCGCACCAGCCCCCGGGGCCATTTCAGGCCATCCATCACCGTATCGCAGGCATCCACGCACAGAGCACAGTGGATGCACTGGTACTGCAACCCATCGCGGATATCGATACCCACCGGGCACACCTGCACGCAATAACCACAATCGATGCAGTCGCCAACGCCCCTGGCCTGGCGCGCCTCGCGGGTGCGCAGACCCCGCATCGGTTTGGTCCGGCCCTGGGTGCCCTCCCCGCGGGCGGCGTCATAAGACACGATCAGGGTATCCCGATCAAACATCACGCTTTGAAAGCGGGCATACGGGCACATGTAGGTGCACACCTGCTCACGCAGCAAACCGGCCAGCAGGTAGGTGGTGAGGGTGAGCAACCCGGTGGTGGCATAGGCGGCAAAGGCCGCCTGACCGGTGAAGAAGGCCACGACCAGGTCCGGGGCATTGGCCCAATACAAGGTAAAAGTCAGCCCGGTGGCGAAGGCCACTGCCAGCCATAGCGCATGGGTGATCCCCTTGAGCACCAGGGCCCGGCCCCCCCCCTGGCGGTCCAGCCGCATCCGGGCCGCCCGATCCCCTTGCACCCAACGCTCGATGAGCATGAACACATCGGTCCACAGGGTCTGAAAGCAGAAATAGCCACAGAACACCCGTCCGGCAATGCCGGTTACCAGGAACAGCAGCAGAGCCAGGATGATCAGCACCGCCGCCAGCCAGAAAATATCCTGCGGGTGCACCAACAGGTCGAAGAGGTAGAAACGCCGCCCGGGGATGTCGAACAGCACGGCCTGATTGGCAGCGTGCTGACGATCCCAGCGCACCCAGGGGAGCAGGAAATAAACCCCGTAGGCCAGGGCCAGCACGCCCCATTTCAGGTTGCGGAAGCGCCCCCGGACGGTCCGGGGGTAGACGGGAATCCGGGCCTGGTACTGACTATCGGCCATGCGCGCTACTGGCCACCCCCGAACTGGTGAACATAAGTGGCCAGCACCTTGATCTCGGCATCGGAGAGACGATCACCAAAGGCCGGCATCTCCCGCTGCACACCATCATGCACCAACTGGCTGATCAAGGCGCGGCGGGCGGCGTCATCTTCGGCACCCGCCACGTCGATATTCGACCAGATATCGTTGGTGAGATCCGGAGCCCCTTGCGACCGCAAACCCGTGCCATCGGGTCGATGGCAGGTATAACACCCCCCCTCGCGGCCCTGGAAGATCTCCTCTCCCCGGGCAATCCGTTCGGCATCCCCTTCGTAACCCGCCAGGCTCAGCACATAGGCCGCCACGGCGTCCCGTTGCTGTGCGTCCAGCGCATCCCGAAAATCGGGCATGTAACCCAGCCGACCTTGAGTGATGGTCCCGGCGATGGTTTCCACCTCACCGCCCCAGTGCCAGTTATCATCCGCCAGGTTGGGATAGACCCCCATGAGCCCCGCGCCGCCCGTCTGATGGCAGGCAGCGCAGAAGTCACCAAACATCCCCTGACCATAGGAGTTCACAAAGGCCAGCTTGTCGGTGTTGCCGAGCACATCATCCAGGGTGCTGTCGTCAATCACCTGCAGGAACTCCTGCTGACGCTGTGCGGCATCGCTGTTCTGCATCTCGCGCACCAGCAGGGCACGGCTGTTCCAATGCGTGCTGCGCTCCTCACCATCCACCTCGAAGGTCACCCGGCTCAGCCCCTTGGTGAAGGTATCGGCCACCGGCCAGGCGGGATAGAGCAGCCAGTAGATCAGGGAGAAGATCACCGTGGCGTAGAAGCCCCACAGCCACCATCGGGGCAGCGGGTTGTCGTACTCGCACAGATCCCCATCCCAGGTGTGACCTGTGGTCTTCACCCCCTGGCCGGAGGCGTCTTCAGGTCTTTGTCCGGATTCGCTCATGACCGGTCCTTCCTATCTTCGTCGCGCGCTTCGGACTTCTCATCATCAAACGGTATGTAGCGGTAGGACTCGAGACGCTCCGAACGGCTGCGACTGGAAAACAGATAAATGATGATGCCCACGAAGGTGCCGAAAAACAGCAGCAACGCCACGATCTTGCTGTTGCCCAGATCCGTGATCCAAAGCCAGAGGTCTGCCACGTCAACACCCCATCATCGAAACTCGACGAAGTAACCCTCGTCGTACTCACTGAAATCCACCAGCGTACCCAGCATCTGCAGGTAGGCCACCACCGCATCCATCTCGGTGATGCGCGACGGATCACCATCAAAATTGCCACGACGCGCCTGGGCTTCCAGATTTTCCCGGGCATCATCGATGTGCAACATGCGCGCGGTCTGTTCACCAAAGCGCTCCAGGTTGGCCTGGTACTCCTCCTCGTTGACGGAATACGGCACGCCCACCTGACGCAATGAGCGCATGCGCTGCTCGATATCGTCATAAGCCAGGCCTCGACGGGCCAGCCATGGATACCCCGGCATGATGGACTCGGGCACCACCGACTTGGGCTCGATCAGGTGGCGCACATGCCACTCGTTGGAATATTTGCCGCCCACACGGGCCAGGTCCGGACCGGTGCGTTTGGACCCCCACTGGAAGGGATGGTCATACATGGACTCGGCCGCCAGGGAATAATGCCCGTAGCGCAGCATCTCGTCCCGAAAGGGTCGCACCATCTGCGAATGGCAGTTGTAACACCCCTCGCGCACGTAGATGTCCCGCCCCCGCTGTTCCAGCGGCGTGTAGGGGCGCACCCCATCCACCTCCTCCACCGTATCGTTGATGTAAAACAGGGGAACGATTTCCACCAGCCCGCCGATACTGATCACCACCAGGGTGAGGATGACCAGCAGGCCGGCATTGGTCTCGATGGTTTCGTGCTTCATCTTCATGGCTGCTCATGGCTCCCTGATCAGGCCCTGGCCGAGGCTTCGGTGCCGCCGGCCACTCGCGATTCCGCTGCCTTCTGGGCGCGGTACACGGGCATGACGGTCTTGTAGATGTTAAAGGCCATCAACAACATCCCGGCCAGGAACAACCCGCCACCCAGGGCCCGCACCACGTAGGGCTGATGCAGGAACACCACCGTCTCGATGAAGGTGTAGGACAGATTGCCGAACTCATCAAAGGCCCGCAGCATCAGCCCCTGCCCTATCCCCGCCACCCACATGGCCGTGATGTACAGCACGATGCCGATAGTGGCCAGGAAGAAGTGCACATACACCATGCGGATGCTGTAGAGCTGGGTATCCCATAGCCTCGGGATCAGGTGATACAGGGAGCCAAAGGTGATCATGGCCACCCAGCCCAGGGCCCCGGAATGCACGTGGCCCACCGTCCAGTCGGTGTAATGCGACAGCGCATTCACGCTCTTGAGGGACATCATCGGCCCCTCGAAGGTGGCCATGCCGTAGAAGGACAGGGAGGTGATCATGAACAGCATGATCGGGTCGGTGCGCAGCTTGTCCCACGCCCCGGAGAGGGTCATCACACCATTGATCATGCCGCCCCAGGAGGGCAGCAGCAGCAGGATGGAGAAGGTGGCCGACAGGGTGGTCACCCAGTCCGGCAGGGCCGTCCAGTGCAGGTGGTGCGCCCCCACCCACATGTACAGAAACACCAGGGCCCAGAAATGCACAATGGACAGCCGGTACGAATAGATGGGCCTTCCCGCCTGCTTGGGCACGAAGTAATACATCATCCCCAGGAACGCGGCAGTCAGGAAGAAACCCACCGCATTATGGCCGTACCACCACTGGGTCATGGCATCCTGAACCCCGGAGAACAGGGCATAGGATTCCAGACTGAACAGGCTCACCGGCACCGCCAGGTTATTAAAAATGTGCAAAAGGGCCGTGGCCAGGATGAAGGCCATGAAGAACCAGTTGGCCACATAGATATGCGGCTGGGTGCGGCGCAGCAGGGTCATCAGGTAGACCAGGAAATAGGCCACCCACACCACGGTGATGAGGATATCGATCTGCCAGGTGAACTCGGCATACTCCCGGCCCTGGGTAAAGCCCATCATGTAGGTGATCGCGCCCAGGAACACCGCCAGGTTCCACCCCCAGAAAGTGAACTCCGCCAGCCGCGAGCCGAAGAGCCGCGTCTGACAGGTACGCTGCACCACATAGTAGGAGGTGGCAAACAGGGCGTTACCACCAAAGCCGAAGATCACCAGGGTGGTATGCACCGGCCGGAAGCGCCCGAAGCTGATCTGGGCAATATCGAAGTTGAGGAAGGGAAACGCCAACTGCGAGGCGATATACACCCCCACGCCCATGCCCAGCACGCCCCAGACAATGGACATGATGGCAAACTTCTTGACGATGGCGTAGTTGTACTGCTCGGAGGGGGCAACCGGCGCACTCGACCGGCCTGCGTCTGCGGTACTGGACTGGGCCATGATCTGGTCTCTTATGATTCCCTTGGAAAAGGTATAGACCTTTCCGTGGAAAATTGCGACCGATCAAGGCCGCCGCCAAAACCTGACTCTAATTCAAGGAATTGACTTATGCGAACAAGGGGAATTGATGGGGGCAGAACCTCTGTTAATGGGTAAAAAGGGGACAGACCCCTTTTTACCTGAGTTCCAGCTCCCTTCTCCCCCCGGGGAGAAGGGCCGGGGATGAGGGGGAAGCGGCGGGCACCCACCTCACCCCGCCCGAATCGGAATCATCCCCTCCGGCAGCCCACTGGGCGCCGGCGCGTCCGGCACCCAGGCGTGCCCGAACACCACCTCATAACTGGCCGGCAAAAGCCCCTCCTGCCGATATTCCTCATAAGCCGTCTCCAGCGCCCGCAACCGCCCCGGCGATGTCAACCCCCTGCCCCGCCCGGACAAGGCGTTGGTCGCCCCGATCGCCTTCAGATCCCGCATCAACCCCCGCACATCCGGATACGTCACCGTCATCCTCTCCACATCCATCACCGGATCGGCAAAACCGGCCCGCACCAGGGCATCGCCGATATCGTGCATATCCATGAAGGCATTCACATGGGCGCAACCATCCACCACTTCCCAGGCACGACGCAACTCCACCAAGGTATCTGGCCCCAAGGTGGTGAACATCAACAGCCCCTGGGGCGCCAAGACCCGCCGAAACTCCGCCAGCGCCCGGTCCAGGTCATTGCACCACTGCACCGTCAGGCTGGAAAAGATCAGATCAAAGCTGGCCTCGGCAAAGGGCAGCGATTCCACATCGGCACAGACCAGCCCCGGCTTGCGCCACCAACCCGCGCCCCTGGCCGTGGCCCGCAGCATGGCAGGCGACAGATCCAGGGCCACCACCCGGCCACCCCGGTACATCCGTCGCAGGCCGCGTGCCCCCTGCCCGGTACCCGCCCCGGCATCCAGCACACGTGCCGGATCCAGCTTCACCCACTGCAAACGCTCCAGCAGCCGCGAACACACCTCCCGTTGCAAAACCGCCGCCTCATCATACGAGGCCGCCGCCTGATCAAAGGTGGCACGCACCCGCCGTTTGTCCAGGCGATAGGAGGAAGCATCAGTCATGCAAAAGGCTCCGCAGGGTCTCTTCAAAAGCATCAGGTCGGGACAGGAACGGCGCATGCCCGGCCCGCTCGATCACCGGGGTCTTCATGTCGGGCCGCAAAGCTCGCAGCGACTCACCCACGCCCGGCGGCACCAGGGTGTCATATTCGCCCAGGATGGCATGCACCGGGCAATCCAGGGCCGCCAGTTCATCGCGCAGATCCAGATGACGCAACCACACCAGCCCCTCATGCAGGGCCTGCTCCGCCGGCGGGCTGTCCAGCAACCGGGCGCGCAGTCCGCGCAAGGTATCCTGAGCATTATCCAGGCCATGAAACTGCAAGGCCAGAAAGCGGTTCAGCGTGGTGCGATAGTTGGCTGCCAACCCCTGGGCAAAGGCATCCAGCACCGGCACGCGCATGGCATGGGGCCAGTCAGGCCCCTGAACAAAGCGCGGTGTACCGGCCACCAGGATCACCTTTCCCACACATCCTGGGTGCCGCGTCGCGGCACGAATGGCCACCAGGGCACCCAGGGACCAGCCGACGAGGATCAGGGCATCGGAGCCGGGGGAATCCGCCTGAGGGATGGTCGAAGTATCCACCAACCGATCGGCCGCATCATCCAGTTCTCCCAGGCATCCCTCCCCGGCCAGTCGCCCATGTCCGGGCAAATCGACCGCCAGCACCCTCGCCTCATCCTGCAACGCCGGGATCAAGTCGTCCCAAACGCCTGCGTTGAGGCCCCAGCCATGGATCAACATCAATTTCTTTTTCATATCAGCGATCTATGTGTGTAAAAAGGGGACAGACCCCTTTTCCGCGCGCTGCGGCGCGCTTGAAAAAGGGGTCTGTCCCCTTTTTACACACCCCCGTTCGCACTATGATCCCCCCACACTCAGATTGCCCACCGGATCCCGGCCGCAAGGATACCGCTTCATCATGATCGTCCAGATTATCCTGATCATCGCCGCCTACCTGATCGGCTCCCTCTCCACTGCCATCATCACCTGCAAGCTCCTGGGCCTGCCCGACCCGCGCACTCAAGGCTCGGGCAACCCCGGCGCCACCAACGTACTGCGCTCCGGCGGCAAAAAGGCGGCCATCATCACCCTCGTGGGCGATCTGCTCAAGGGGTTGTTGCCGGTACTGATTGCTCAAGCATTCGAACTATCGGGCCTTGCACTGGCAGGGGTGGCCCTGGCCGCCTTCCTCGGACATCTATTCCCCGCCTACCACGGCTTCAAGGGCGGCAAGGGCGTGGCCACCGGACTGGGTGTCCTGCTGGGTCTGCACTGGGCGGTGGGTATCGCCGCCCTGGTCACCTGGCTGCTCGCCGCCGGCATCAGCCGCATCTCCTCCATGGGCGCCCTGGTGGCCGCCACCCTGGCCCCCATCTGGATCGCCCTCATTCTGGGTGACTTCTGGCTCACCATGACCGGCTGCGTGATGATGGCCCTGCTGTACTGGCGTCATTGGGGCAATATTCAGCGGATCCTGGCAGGGACGGAGCCAAAGATTGGTGCTAAAGGACGCTAAAAAGGGGGCGAACCGTTAAAAAGTAAAAATGGGGACAGACCCCTTTTCCGCGCGCCAACGTTAAAAAGGGGTCCGTTAAAAAGGGGTCTGTCCCCATTTTTACTAACGTTAAAAAGGGGTCCGTTAAAAAGGGGACAGACACCTTTTCCGCGCGCCAGCGGCGCGCTCAGAAAAGGTGTCTGTCCCCTTTTTAACGAACGGCGGGCACCATGCCAACCGGAAAAGGGGTCTGTCCCCTTTTTTACAACGCCTCGATCGACCATCTTGCCCGGGCCTCGATCTCCAGCCCGGCCGACTCCCCTGCCGCCAGTCGCAGCGCCCCGGCCAGGGCGATCATCGCCCCATTGTCGGTGCAGAACTCGATGCGCGGATAGAACACCGCCCCGCCTTCCGCCTCGGCCATCTGCGCCAATGCCGTGCGCAGCCGTCGGTTGGCACCCACGCCGCCGGCCACCACCAGACGACCCGCCCCCGTCTCCCGCAATGCCCGCCGACACTTGATCATCAGCGTGTCCACCACCGCATCCTCGAAAGCCCTGGACACATCTGCCGCCAGGGCATCATCCGGGGGCGTATCCCGCAACGTGGTCAAGGCATGCGTCTTCAAGCCGGAGAAACTGAAATCCAGCCCGGGCCGATCCGTCATGGGGCGCGGAAACCGGAACCGCCCCGCATCCCCCTGCTCGGCCAGCCGCGCCAGTGCCGGGCCGCCGGGGTAGCCCAGGCCCAGCAGCTTGGCCGTCTTGTCGAAGGCCTCGCCGGCGGCATCATCCAGGCTCTCCCCCAGGATGCGATACCGACCCACCGCCTGCACATCCACCAGCATGGTATGCCCACCGGACACCAGCAACGCCACAAACGGGAACTCAGGCGCCGGCTCCTCCAGCAACGGCGCCAGCAGATGCCCCTCCATGTGATGCACCCCCACCGCCGGCACCCCCCAGGCCCAGGCCAGACTGCGCCCCACCGAGGCCCCCACCAGCAGCGCCCCCAACAACCCCGGACCGGCGGTATAGGCCACCCCGTCCACCTGGGACGCACTGACTCCCGCCTCGTCCATCACCTGACGCAGCAACGGCAGCACCCGCTGCACATGGTCCCGCGAGGCCAGCTCCGGCACCACGCCGCCATACTCGGCGTGCATGGCCACCTGGCTGTGCAGCGCGTGGGCCAAAAGGCCCCGACGGGTATGGAACAAGGCCACCCCCGTCTCGTCGCAGGAGGTCTCGATGCCCAGCACGCACAGGTCCCGGGCGGGGGCGGATTCGTCGGATAACATCATTTTATGGTTCAAGGCTTTGGATTTTGACGGGAAGGCCACTATAATGCTGGATTCTCCGCCGGAGGTGGAGAGGCTTTGCCCTGAACCCGATTCTGGAACCGAACAACGGTAATGTGACCCTATGCCTCATGTACGAGTAAAAGAGAACGAACCCTTCGAGGTGGCCCTGCGCCGCTTCAAGCGCACCTGCGAAAAGGCCGGTGTGCTGACGGAAGTCCGTCGCCGCGAGTTTTACGAAAAGCCGACCGAAGTGCGCAAGCGCAAGGCTGCTGCCGCGGTCAAGCGTCAGATGAAGCGTCTATCCAAGGAAATTGGTCGTCGCGAGCGCCTGTACTAAGGCCATCCGCACAGATTCCAACCCCGCCCCCCAATCACGGGGGCGGGGTTCCATGACCCGGTCAATGCATCCCTCATAGGGCCTCGCCTCTGACCCTATCCCCGGTCGTGCGGTCGCCAACCGGCGGGCAGGTCGAGCACCGGCCCCGGTAACCGACACCCATGACCCAAACCGCCCCCCTCAAGACCCGCCTCAACGAAGACACCAAGGCTGCCATGCGCAGCGGCGACAAGGCCCGCCTGGGCACCCTGCGACTCATGCAGGCCGCCATCAAGCAACTGGAAGTGGACACCCGCAGCGACCTGGACGACGCCCAGATTCTGGCCGCGCTGGACAAGATGGTGAAGCAGCGCCGCGGATCCATCAGCCAGTACCAGAACGCCAACCGGGAAGACCTGGCCGCCAAGGAACAGGCCGAACTGGAGATCATCCAGGCCTACCTGCCCCAACAACTCTCCGAAGACGAGATCCGCGACCACATCGAGGCCGCCATCTCCGAAACCGGCGCCGAATCCCCGCGCGACATGGGCAAGGTGATGGGGGTGCTCAAGCCCAAACTGCAGGGGCGTGCGGACATGGGGGCCGTGAGTGGGCTGGTGAAGGCAAGATTGTCCTGAGCAACCTGCCCTCCGCCCCCTCATCCCCAACCCTTCTCCCCAAAGGGGAGAAGGGAGCATACCCCCAACAAAGGGGGCAGCCCCCTTTCATAGCCCCTCTCCCGCCGAGGGAGAGGGGACAAGAATTGGCCACCCACGAAGGCGTGATTACGCCCCTCTCCCGCAGGCGGGAGAGGGGTTGGGGTGAGGGCCGGAAACCACCCCGCTTGACCCAGATCGTCATTCCACCCCGCATCCATATACTCATGCAGCCAACCCTTCGTATAATCGGAGGTTTAACCCCACTGCACTGAGAACTCATGAGCCAACTGAAAAACGATCGCTTCCTCCGGGCCCTGATGCGCCAACCGGTGGACACCACCCCCGTCTGGATCATGCGCCAGGCTGGCCGGTACCTGCCGGAATACCGCGAAACCCGCGCCCGCGCCGGTAGCTTCATGGACCTGTGCCAAAACCCGGAGCTGGCCTGCGAAGTCACCATGCAGCCGCTGGATCGCTTCCCCCTGGATGCCGCCATCCTGTTCTCCGACATCCTCACCATCCCCGACGCCATGGGGCTGGGCCTGTACTTCGCCGAGGGCGAAGGCCCGCGCTTCGAGCGCCCGGTGCAGGACGCCAAGGCCATCCGCGCCCTGGGCGTGCCCGACCCGGAAGACAAGCTGCGCTATGTGATGGACGCCGTACGCCTGATCCGCAAGGAACTGGACGGTCGCGTGCCGCTCATCGGCTTCTCCGGCAGCCCCTGGACCCTGGCCACCTACATGGTGGAAGGCAGCTCCTCCAAGGACTTCGCCCTCCTCAAGGGCATGATGTTCGATGACCCGGACACCCTGCACCACCTGCTGGGCGTGCTGGCCGACACCGTCATCGCCTACCTGAACGCCCAGATTGCCGCTGGCGCCCAGGCCGTGATGGTCTTCGATACCTGGGGCGGCGCCCTCAGCCCCGAGAACTATCGCAAGTTCTCCCTGCAGTACATGCAGCGCATCGTCGACGGCCTGACCCGCGAAGCCGACGGCCGCCGAGTGCCCGTGGTGCTGTTCACCAAGGGCGGCGCCCAGTGGCTGGAAGACATGGCCGACACCGGCTGCGACGCCCTGGGCCTGGACTGGACGGTGGAAATCAACGAAGCCCGCCAGCGCGTCGGCGACCGCGTGGCCTTGCAGGGCAACATGGACCCGTCCGTGCTGTATGCCTCCCCCGAAAAGGTCCGGGAAGAGACCAAGAAGATCCTGGCCGGCTTCGGCAAGGGCAGCGGCCACGTGTTCAACCTGGGCCACGGCATCCATCCGAAGATCAATCCCGAGCATGTTGCCGCCATGGTGGAAACGGTGCATGAGGAAGGTCGGAAGTACCACGACTGAGGCTTGATGGTTGAACGTTTGGGGCAGGGGCACCGCAAGCTCCGG
>NZ_JAJNAN010000119.1:0-813 GCF_022227565.1 Ectothiorhodospira sp. 9100 | reverse complement strand
GAGAGCACACGACGACTGTGCCAGTCCATGATGGCCGCCAGGTACATGAACCCCCGGGCCATCGGGATGAACGTCACATCGGTCGCCCAGACCTGGTTGGGACGATCGATCACCAGATCCCGCAGCAGGTAGGGATAGATCTGGTGGCCCTCGCCCGGTCGACTGGTGCGCGGCCTCGGATAC
The DNA here is from genome assembly GCF_022227565.1 of Ectothiorhodospira sp. 9100. NCBI lineage: Bacteria > Pseudomonadati > Pseudomonadota > Gammaproteobacteria > Chromatiales > Ectothiorhodospiraceae > Ectothiorhodospira > Ectothiorhodospira sp. 9100. The sequence goes on along the minus strand of NZ_JAJNAN010000119.1, from coordinate 630 downwards.
ACGGCGTGCAGGCCCATCTGGCGCATCAGCCGCTGGACTCGCTTGCGGTTTACCGGGTGGCCCAAGCGATTGAGGTAGGCCCTCATCCGTCGTGAACCATAGAACGGCCTTCGCAGGTATTCCTCGTCAATCAGGCGCATCAGCTCCAGGTCGCTATCCTGGCCCGGCTTGGGCCGGTAGTACACCGAGGAACGGCTGATGTCGAACAACTGACACTGTCGCCGGACGCTGACATCAACCGACTGCGGCTCGACCAGGGCCTGTCGCTGGGCCCGGCTCAACGACCGAGCCTGCGTGATAAAAAATCGCGTTCCACCGTCAGCTTGCCGATCTCACGGTACAGGGTGTCGATCTCCTCCTGGGTTTTCTGGGCTGCCTTGCCGTCACCCTTGCCCTCGAAGACCCCAGTGGCCTTGTCCAGCAGCTCGCGCCTCCACTGGCTCACCATGGTCGGGTGGATCTCGAAGCGGGCAGCCAGCTCCGAAGTGGTCTGCTCCCCCTTGAGGGCCTCAATGGCCACCTTGGCCTTGAAGTCGGCGCTGTATTGCTTGCGTTTCCTGCTCATGATCAGATTCTCCTGTCGGAATGATCAGAGCTTAACCCCTGGTCCGAATTTTGGGGTCCACCTCA
>NZ_JAJNAN010000118.1:0-844 GCF_022227565.1 Ectothiorhodospira sp. 9100 | reverse complement strand
TCTTGACCGCTGAGCATCCACCCGCAACACCAGGTGGTAGTGGTTGCTCATGACCGCGTAGGCGGCCACATCAATGGCAAACACGGAAGCCAGCCCCAGGGCGCGATCCTCTATCCACCCGCGTCGATGCTCATAGTCGTTGCCGGTGACCGAGTCCTGCCCACAGAGAAACGCCCGCCGCACGCAGCGGGACACCACGTGATACCAGGGCGTGTGATCAAGGCAGATTTGCGAGGCGCGGGGCTGGGTCATGGGGAGAGCTTAGTGGGGTGGTGGATCGGAGTCAACAAAGTGGGTGTCCTAAAGTAAGGCGGAAAACACCCAGCTGGCGGCCGCGCGGCGCGCCCAGGGGGAATTCGCCCGCATCCAACCGACTGGCCACGCATCCAAAGATGGGCAAGACGGGCAGGATTCCAGGCACCTGGCTGATACCATACGAAAGCTATCGACTAGACATTGGTCTGCCGGAGGGCTTCCGTCCTATACTGCAGCCATGCCTCGCTTCTTCAACAACGCCGGTCCCACGGTTCCCGCTGACCACTATGCCATTGATCCCCTGAGTCGCATCGACTGGGAGGATCTGCAGGCGCTGATCGAGCAGAAACGGTATTTTGTCCTCCATGCCCCGCGCCAGACGGGGAAGACCACCACGCTGCTGACGATGATGGAGGCGATCAATGCCCAGGGCCGTTACGCCTGTGCGTATGCCAATATCGAGGGCGCTCAGGCGGCGCGTGGGAACGAGGAGAAAGGTATTCCGACCGTGTGTGCAGCCATTGCGGGCGCCATCCGGCACTACCTGAAAGATGAAACGGTATTCTCCTGGTTCAATCAGCATCGTGAA
>NZ_JAJNAN010000117.1:0-861 GCF_022227565.1 Ectothiorhodospira sp. 9100 | reverse complement strand
CCCAGGTGGGCGCCGATGAGGCCCACCTGGTGATCTTCAATCGCGATCCCGAGGTGACCTGGGGCAGCGGATCTGGGAGACGGAGCGGACCATGGAAGGGCGCGGCATCGGAGTATGGGGCGCTTGAGGGGACCGTAGCGCCCCATAGAATCCTCCTGATGGGAGCGTGCCTGCCCTTCATCTGCCCCTATCTCACCTCGAATTCTGTTTCGTGACCGTGGCGGACCTTGAAGCGGTTCATGGCAATCATCATGGCGGTGTCTCCCGAAGGGATGACTGGAGATGGTCGGCGTTGGCTTGCCGGCAGTGCTGCTGATCAAGAATAGTACTCATTACTATTCGCGCCAAGGGGCCTGTTTCCCTTTCGGCGACCTGAATCCATTTTTTCAAGGGGGTATGGGTTTGCGCGCAAACTGATGAAGCACCCGGCTTGGAGTTCAGGGCACGCCATGTCATGTTGAAGGGGTACGGATCCTGAGTGATCTGCCCGAATCAACCGTACGTCACTCCAGCCAGCCGCCGCCAGCCAAGTGACGCCATCCCCGAGTAATGGGTGCGTGAACTTGATGCCTGGAAATATCCCTCTGCGCGCAAGCGCTCCTGAGTGGCCACCGTGCCTGTTGGCAGGTGCGCCATGATTCAGCTTGATGACGTGCGTGCCGTGCTCGACGATGTGCGGATTGCCCATCACGTGCGTGGGCGCGTGCGACTGAAACTTGTCCGCGACCCTCAGCTCCAGAAGGCCCCGTCCGGGGCCTTGATCGAAACACTCCAGGCTTTGCTGGCATCACTGCCCGGGGTGCGCGATGTGCGTATCAACCTGCTGGCCCGTTCCTGCGTGGTGGACTATGACCCGGAGAC
>NZ_JAJNAN010000116.1:0-885 GCF_022227565.1 Ectothiorhodospira sp. 9100 | reverse complement strand
GTAAGTCAGGGTAACTTGCCGGGGGTAAGGGACAGACACTCACCCCCGCTGGCGCGGTGTCAAGTTCCAGTCCTTCGGGGGCCCTCGGCCGCGAATGGCGGCGCCCCGGATGCATCGGGTGTCCCGTGAGTTCGTGATACTGCGGGCCCTCACGCCACTTGCCGGGCCGGCACCTCCAGCATCGCTGCAATGCTTAAGTGGTAATCAATATCCGGCCACTCGACACCTGTCGCGTCGCAGATAAGTCGGTAGTGACGTAGCACCTTGACAGAAGCCTGCTCAAGCTCTGGGTACCAGCGAAGGGGCGTTGAGATACGTCGACCATCACTCAGTTCGACGTGAAGGTAGTGGTCGTCAAAATGAACTTCTTTACCTACCAAACCATGCATTCCATACCTCCAGGAACTGCTGCCTATGCAAGTCCAGTAGCTCAAGACACTCATTGAGCTCTTGCTTTTTGAGCGTTGAATATACCACCACGCTGGTCTCCATTTCGATCTTGGCCCAGCCATCGGACTTCATCACATGCACATGCGCTGGCGGATGTTCATTGGCATAAAAGAAGAATTTGAACCCTTTTTCGTTCAGCAGGGTGGGCACGGAGGATCCCTCACGTTTGATCCAGTTTTCCATCTCGCGGACGTTGCCGGGCCAGGTATGGTGTTCGATGGACTGGACGGCGTCCGGGGCGAAAGCCTTGATAGCGCGCACCTGCTGGTCGGCGAAGCGCCTGAGGAGCACGCGGGCGCCCTACCCCTCCCGCCCCATCTCATGCTTCTTCATCAAATCGTACAACGTCGGCCTGCTCACCCCCAGCAGCTCGGCTGCCCTTGAGATATTGCCGTCCACCATCTGCATGGCGCGGCGCACGGCGCGGCCTTCGGT
>NZ_JAJNAN010000115.1:0-957 GCF_022227565.1 Ectothiorhodospira sp. 9100 | reverse complement strand
TGGATGGGGAGGCGGCGGCGCTTGAGGCCTGTGACGAAATGGATGGCGCAGCCCACATTGGCGGTGAGCAGTACATCCGGCGCCATCTGCGCCAGGGCATCCAGTTTTGGCGCCAGCAGTTGATCGGCCATTTTAGGATGCGTGAGCATGTAGCTGCCGGCGGCGCCGCAGCACAGGGCATTCTCCGGCAGGGTGAGCACTTCCACACCCGGCAGACGACGGGCCAGGGCCTCCAGGGCCTCGTGTTCCTTGAGGACATGGCGCAGGGTGCACGGGGTGTGTACGGCCACCTTGAGCGGCTCGCGACGCAGCTTCAGGGGCTTGAGATCCTCCTTGGCCAGCAACACGCACAGGTCGGCCACCCGGCCCATCAGGGCATGATCGCCCAACTCGGGGAAGGCATAGGCCTCGGACTTGAGATGTGCCCGGCAGCCGCTGTTCAGGCTGAGCACCGGGCCGCCCTGCCCGCCCATGAGCGCCTGGTTGCGCCGCGCCAGGTCGGCGGCGGCCTTGGGGCGACCGGCGTGCTGGTCCAGAGCACCGCAGCACACCTGTCCCTCGGGGACCGCCACCCGATAACCCAGGCATTCCAGCACCTGACGGGTGGCCTGCACGGCCTGGGCATCCAGGGCCTCGCCGGTGCAGCCGGTGAACAGGGTGATGGCCCGGGCCTGGGCCTTGCCAGTCAACACCGGAAGCTTGTCCTGACTGTTTCCCTGGCCTTTCTCGGCACGCGGCATCTTGGCGACCACCGAGGCAGCCGCGGGCTTCGCGGCGCCCTGACCGGCCGCGCCGTCAGCCTCCTGCCTATCCTGCCTATCCTGCTGGTCCCGCTGACCCTGCTGACCCTGCTGACCCTGCTGACCCTGCTGACCCTGCTGACCCTGCTGGTCCTGCTGGTCCTGCTGGTCCTGCTGGTCCTGCTGGTCCTGCTTATCCTGCTTATCCTGCTTATCC
>NZ_JAJNAN010000114.1:0-1105 GCF_022227565.1 Ectothiorhodospira sp. 9100 | reverse complement strand
CGGCTTTCAGAGTGCACGACACAGGAACGTGAACGTCTCCAGCCGTTGGAGCATCCCAGACCACAGCCTGGAAAACCGTTCGTGCCGTGGCGGCCGTGGGCGGAGACCGAAGAAATCGCGCTGACGACCCCAAAAACGCCAGATCCCGCTGGTCCCGGCTGGTAGCGAAGGGCGAGCATGCGTACTCTCTTTGCGTACACGCCCACCCATTTAGTTTACTGTCCTGAACAGATGGCCCATCCCGGTTGGCGGGAAATCGCCAGCTGAACAAGCGCTTTGTTCAAAACACAAGACCCAGGTGATCACAATGCAAACGATCAATGTTCGGGAAACTCGGGAAAGGCTTTCTCAGCTTTTGGATGCCGTTGCGCAAGGTGAGGAGATTGTGATTCTTCGACATGGAAAGCCGGCGGCTCGTTTGACGGCACCGCAACCCGAGCAGGTTCGCTTCCTCGACCGCTCCACGCTGAGGCGGGCCTTGCCTCCAGCCTCGGAAAGCTCCGCAGCCGTGGTTCGGTACCTTCGAAACGATTCCCGTTACTGATGTTATACTTCGACACCAGTGCGCTGCTTCCCTATTATCGGGAGGAACAGGCCAGTGAGCAGGTCCAGAACCTGTTACTCAGGCAGTCGAACCCCGTACTGATCAGCCACTTGACCGAGGTTGAAGTTGCCAGTGCCGTGGCGCACTGGGTGCGGACGGGTGAGTTGAGTGAACCCGAGGCAAATCGGATTGAAAGCACGTTCGGTGATGATGTTCGGCAGGGCCGCTTTGTGCGCTGTCCAATTGACATCATGCACTATCAACGCGCCATCCACTGGATAGGCATACGGAAGACAAGCCTGAGAACTCTCGATGCTCTTCACCTGGCTTGTGCAGAGTATTACCAAGCTCGCTTGATCACAGAGGACGATGCTTTGCTGAGCGCTGCCTTATTCCTTGGCTTGGATGCAAGGCGTGCTGTTGATGGGCGGGAATAGCGGTTGAGCGCTAAGCCACCGGCACCGTCTCCACCTCAAACCCCACCACCTGCCGCTGCTCCCGTGAGAACTCCACCCCGATCAGATGGATCGGCTGACCCCGCCCCCGGTACTTGTCCGCATA
>NZ_JAJNAN010000113.1:0-1154 GCF_022227565.1 Ectothiorhodospira sp. 9100 | reverse complement strand
GCCGGGTTTCATGCGGGTGTATCAGCCCCACCTGCGCTACTATCTGGTGAACGAGTCAGCCTTCAGCGAAGAAGAGTTGGCAGAGCGGGATACGCCGCTGAGTTGAGTGGGATTTTCGAGGTGGAGAAGGCGTCGAAGGATGTGGATGCCTTGCAGGGAGCCGTGCAGCGTCTAGCGTCGCGCATCCGGGCTCACCCGGAGAAGGCGCGCCTGGACGAGGTGATTACCCGCTGGCTCAAGCGTCACCTCAAGCGGCTGGGCGCCGAGGCAGAGAAGGCGCTGGAACAGGTCAACAGTTTGGTGGAGGACAATGCGATGCTGGCGGAGAATCTTCAGACTTGGGCAGAAAGGGAGCGCCAGAAGGGCGAGGCGGTCGGCTTGCAGAAGGGGGAACAGATCGGCTTGCAGAGGGGTCGGCAGGAAAATGCCCGTGAAACAGCCATCAACCTGCTTGCGCTAGGCCTACTCGATGACCATCAGATCGCCCAGACCACGGGCCTGCCCCTGGACGAGGTGAAGGCCCTGCGATCAGATCAGCCTCACTGAGGGGTGAAGTAAGTCAGGGTAAGAGACAGACCCCAGGCTCTTGGAGATCGCTGCCCCAAAAAAGGAAAGACCCCACCACACTCCATGTGGAGGGGTCCAGTGTCGCGCGGCAATGATCCATCCACTGGGCCTTCCGTGATTGACTGCCTTTCATCCCTGACTGCCTTCAATGGCGACACAAGGCATTTTCCACAATCCTGGAAAGGTTACAACTCCAATCATTGAAAATGTGAATCAGTTCAACCTGCCGGCAGGTTATCGCCACGGAGGGGATCGGCCGGGCTCGGGGCGAATATGGCACACTATGGCCCGATCTCCTGCCAGGACGCCGCATGAGCAACCATCACGACACGGGCTACAAGGAACTGTTCAGCTACCCCGAGTTCGTTCAGCAACTGATCGAAGACTTCGCGCCCAGCGGGATCGCCGGGCTGATGGACTTCTCCACGCTCAAGAATCACAGCGGCCACTACATCACGCCGCTGTTCGAGGAGAAGATCGAGGACGTGGTGTGGTCGGTGGAGGTCACCTGGGATGGCGTGACTCAGCGGGTGTTCCTGTACATCCTGCTGGAGTTCCAGTCCGCGGTGGACCGCACCATGCCGATC
>NZ_JAJNAN010000112.1:0-1243 GCF_022227565.1 Ectothiorhodospira sp. 9100 | reverse complement strand
GCGCGCAAATCCTCGCGGCTCTGTTGCAGCGCCTGCTCCATCTCCTGGATGCGTGTGTTCTGGTGGACTTCAGGATCCAGTGCCCCCGCCGGAAGGCATGGGCGGGGCGGCACGGGCTGAAAGACGATCATCAGCATGCCGCTCATGGTCTCAGGATCCTGGATGGGAAAGACCGTCAGATCGATGAACTTCTGACGATCCGCAGGGCCGACACCGATGCCCGACTGGCTGATGGACTTATTTTCCCTGACTGCCCGGGGCAGCAGCATGGCCAGTTCCTGACGCAATCCATCCCGGGCCATCACGTGGATGTTCCAGTTGGCTCGCCCGCTGGCCGGCTCCAGGTAATCACCGGTACGACCGAACACGTAGAGGATGTCTCCGTCCGCATTTACCAGCAGCGCCGGGGGTGCAAACTCCCTGAGCATGACCTGCTCTGCCTGGGATTGAAGACTGCCAGCAGGCTTCCCGCTGGCCCAGCGTGCCTGGGTTTCCACCTCCGGTTCAACCAGGCGGGAACGGAAATCCAGATCCGTCACACGGATGCTGCCCTCAGCACGGTGGAACAGGCGGGCACGGGCATCCAGCGGAGTGAACAATTCACTGGCACCACCCACGCTTTCCGCATTGCCCAGGAACAAGACCCCGCCGGGCAGCAGGCTGTAGTGGAACAGCGACATGAGCTTGTGCTGAGCCATTGTATTCAGGTAGATGAGCAGATTACGGCAGATCACCAGATCCAGCTTGGTGAAGGGCGGATCCATGAGGACGTTCTGGGTGGCAAAGATCACCGTCTCCCGGGTGGCACGATTGACCCTGTAGCCACCTGCCTCTTTCTTAAAAAACCGCTGCAGGCGTTCGGGGGACACATCCGCGGCGATATTGGGCGGATACAGGCCCTGACGCGCCTGTTCGATGGCGTGTTCGTTGAGGTCCGTGGCAAAGACCTGCAGCATGACGCGATCAAAGGGTGCGCATGCGTCCAGCACCTCCCGGAAGGCAATGGCCAGTGAATACGCCTCCTCACCAGTGGAACAGCCAGCGACCCAGGCCCGCAGGAGGCGCTCCTGGGAGGGTGGGGCCTGGCACAGGGAAGTGAGTACCTGAGCCTGCAGGCTCTCCCAGGCCATGGGATCACGAAAGAAGCTGGTCACGCCGATGAGCAACTCCTTGAACAGCAGATCCAGTTCCTGGGGATTGTCGCGCAGGAAATGCACATACTGGGAGAGCTTGTCCAGTTGAT
>NZ_JAJNAN010000111.1:0-1260 GCF_022227565.1 Ectothiorhodospira sp. 9100 | reverse complement strand
TAAATCCGGTCAGGCGGGTAAAGGCGGGATTGACGCGCACGATGCGCTGCCTGGGCGAGGCGATCATGACCGCCTCGTCCAGGGTCTCGTAGACTGAGGCCGCAACCATCAACGCCTGGCGGGACTCCAACAGATCGGTGATATCCATGGCCGCCAGCAGGCAGGCATCCGGCCCCACCTCACCAGCACAGGCCTCCACCCTCAGGATGCGCGGGATACCGGCATGGGTGGTGATCGCCAACTCGGCATCACCCGATGCCTGACCGGCAAATACCTTGTGGAGCAGATCCGTCAGCCGGGGACGGTCCTCGTCATTCACAAAGACCGCCAGGTGCCGCCCCGCAAGCTCACTCCGGGTGGTGTCCAGCAGCCGGGCTCCCGCCAGGTTGGTGCGACGCACCTCCCCCTGTGAATCCAGGTTGAAATAGGCCATGGGCGCATGATCGTAGAGCTGTGCGAACAGATCCCTCGCCGCCTCCGCTTCGATGCGGGCCTTTTGCAGCGATTCGTTCTGCATCTCCAGTTCCAGCTGATGCACTTGAAGCTCATGCAACAGGGCCAGGGGTTCCATGGGCGGATCATCCATGCCCGAGACCTTTTCCCGAAGCTTCTGCTCCGCCAGTTCTCTCAGCCTGCGGGCCTCATCATTCCCGTCCCCCTGGTCCATCTCATCTCCCTGGGCCATTGTTTGATTCCCCGCCCAATTTGTCCGGCGTCGATGAAATACCGCGCAAACGCTTTTCCAAGGCCTTGGCCTTGGTGATATCAGTGAATGTGACCACCACGCCATCGATGACATCATCCAGGGTGCGATAAGGCATGACCTTCACCTGGTACCAGCGATCGTCCCGGGTGGGGATTTCTTCAGTGGATTGGGACAGGGATCGCAGGACTTCCTGCACATCATCCTGCAGACCCGGATAGTCCAGATCGGTCACAATATCACTCAAAGGACGCCCCACATCACTGGCAATGAGCTTGAAGATGCGCTGTGCGGCGGTGGTGAAGCGGCGGACGCGCAACTCCTTGCTGAGGAAGATGGTGGCAATGTCGGTACTGTCGAGCAGGTTTTTCATGTCGCTATTGGCCAGGGTGAGTTCTTCCACCTTGGATTGAAGCTCCGCGTTCACCGTCTGCAACTCTTCATTGAGCGACTGCATCTCTTCCTTGGATGTAGTCAGTTCCTCATTGGTGGACTGGAGCTCCTCGTTGGCCGAGCGAAGCTCCTCCTGGGAGGTCTGCATGTTTTCACGGGTTGCG
>NZ_JAJNAN010000110.1:0-1364 GCF_022227565.1 Ectothiorhodospira sp. 9100 | reverse complement strand
CCTAGCCTGAAGCGTTCAGCCCGCCACCATCCCAGACATACCTGCAACACAAGTCCCCGCCTAACTCGCCCGCTGATCCTCGGCATCGAGCCGATCCAGGACTGCCAATGCCTCTTCGACATGCCCTGTCGCCGCCATGGCACGGAAGTGATTCTCGGTATCACCGATACCGCTGCTGGGCATTCATGTAATGGCGCAGCAACTGATTGATGCGCGTCTGGTAGCCCGCGCCCTGACCCCTGAACCACTCCAGCACATCGGCGTCGAGACGGATTGTCACCGCCTTCTTTACCGGCACACGTAGCTCTGCGCGCCGAAAGAAGTCTTCGCCCAATTCAGGCATGTCTTGGGTATCGATGTCCTCGTCGTTCATCTTGACCAGCCGTCCCCAGTCAGTTTTCGATGCTTTCGACATACTGTTTCACCTCCTGTTTATCCAGCCGATGCAGATCCAACGCTCTTCGCCGTAGTGCATTCGATCATCATGCAAGGCCAGCATCGGATGCTGGAAGATGCCCGGCACGTCATTGAAGTCGATACCGTGCTTGCGAATGTTGGCCTGATTCTTGGCTTCGTCCCACTCAAACCGCATGGGGAATCCTGTATTTACTTACGTACATACACGATACTCTTCCAGATGAAAATGCGCAGCCCCTGCAGATACATACTGAGCCTGAATCGTTTCACAAACCCCACCAAGAAAACAGACAACCACTTGATCTAAAAAGCCTCCAGGCACAGCATATCGGTTCATCATCGTTTCACCCGGAACCCCCATGCGCCTGACCACCGACGAGTTCCTCTCCCGGTTGCGCGCCCTCGGAACCGCCTCGCGGGCCGAGCTGGTCGCCGCCCTGGGCGCCAGTGCGCCCACCGTCTACCGCCGTCTGCGTGATGCCGAGGCGCGGGGGAAGGTTGTCTCCTTTGGTCGCGGGCCCGCCACCCGCCACGCCCTTCGCGGGCTGCTCTTCAACCGCGCCGACACCACCGTCCCGATCCACCGCGTGGATCCCGATGGCCATATCCATCCCTTTGCCGAACTGGTCGCCCTCGACCACGGCGCCATGCTGGTTCGCCCCACCCAACACAGCCCGCTACCCGGGCTGCTCCTCGGTGAAGCCGGCACAGGCCTGTTCGATGATCTGCCGTTCTTCCTCCAGGACCTGCGGCCCCAGGGCTTTCTCGGTCGCCTGAATGCCCACGCACTCCCCGCGTTCCCGGACAACCCGGAGCACTGGTCCACCGATCAGATCGGCGCCTGGCTACTGGATCACGCGGTCGACACCCCCGGCGACCTCCTGCTCGGGGACGCGGCTGTCGAGCGTTGGCGAGCATGGCAACCAGAGCGCGCCACCATCGATGAT
>NZ_JAJNAN010000011.1:0-79547 GCF_022227565.1 Ectothiorhodospira sp. 9100 | reverse complement strand
AAACCCAAGGACGGCTACGCCGTCCGCGCTATCCTTCCCCGCCCTGAACGGCGGGGCTTGTCGCGCACTGGGTCAAAGGGCAGAACCCGGTCCGCTTTAGTCGAACTGCAGCGGTTCCGGCATCGGTTCCCGCGGCGGTATCGGGAGATCCAAGCCCTATGGGCTCCTGCAACGATGATATGACCCGACGCCAACTCAACCCACCCAGGGCCACTCACGCCACAGCACACTAGCCGATCAACTGCCGCTCCCGCAGCAACGCGATGACCACATCGGCAGCCTCCTCGGTGCTCAGCTTTGCCGCCTGAAGATGCAACTCCGGGTCCTCCGGGGCCTCGTAGGCAGAGTCAATGCCGGTGAAGTTCTTCAGTTCACCCCGGCGGGCCTTCTTGTAAAGGCCCTTCGGGTCACGCTCCTCGGCCACCTCCAGGGGGGTGTCGACAAAGACCTCGATGAACTCACCCGCCTCCATCAGATCCCGCGCCATTCGGCGCTCACTGCGAAACGGCGAGATGAAGGCCGTCAGCACGATCAGGCCGGCGTCCACCATCAGCCGGGCCACCTCCGCGACCCGCCGGATGTTCTCCACCCGGTCGGCATCGGTAAAGCCCAGGTCCCGATTGAGGCCGTGGCGCACGTTATCCCCATCCAGCAGGTAGGTGTGCTGACCGGCGGCATGCAGTTTCTTCTCCACCCGATTGGCAATGGTGGACTTGCCCGCACCGGAAAGCCCGGTGAACCAGAGTACGACGGGTTTCTGCCCCTTGGCGATCCCCCGCGCCTGCTTGTCGATGTCCACGTGCTGCATGTGAATGTTCTGGCTGCGGCGCAGGGCAAAGTGCAGCATGCCGGCGCCCACGGTGTTGTTGGTCATCCGGTCGATCAGGATATAACCGCCCGTATCCGCATTCTCCTGATAGGGATCGAAGGCCACCGGCTTGCTCAGACTCAGGGTACACACGCCAATGCCATTGAGATCCAGCTGCTTGGCCGCCGTGTGCTCCAGGGTATTGACGTTCACCTGATACTTGATATGGCTGACCGTCGCCGACACCGACTGCGTACCCAGCTTCATCAGGTAGGGCCGACCCGGCAGCAAGGGCTGGTCGTGCATCCACACCAGGGTGGTCTCGAACTGATCGGCCGTCTCGGCGGGGGCATCCACACCGGAGATCACATCGCCGCGGGAGATATCGATCTCATCCTCCAGCAGCAAGGTCACCGATTGTCCGGCAATGGCCTGTTCCAGATCGCCATCGTAGGTAAAAATCCGCTTGATGTGGCTGGTCTTGCCCGAGGGCTGCACGCGGATGGCATCACCGGGCTTCACGGTGCCGCTGGCGATCAGCCCGGTGAAGCCGCGAAAATCCAGATGGGGCCGATTCACCCACTGCACCGGCATGCGGAAGGGGGTGTGCTGCAGGCGTTCCTCGTCCACCTCCACCGTTTCCAGATAGCCCATCAGGGTGGGTCCGTGATACCAGGGCATGTGATGACCGTGCTCGATGACATTATCGCCCTTGAGCGCCGACAGGGGGATGAAGGTCATGTCCTCCAGACCCAGTTGTTTGGCGAAGGCGCGGTACTCATCCACAATCTGGTCAAAGCGTGCCTTCGAATAGTCCACCAGGTCCATCTTGTTGATGGCCACCACGATGTGCCGAATGCCGATCAGCGACATCAGAAAGCTGTGGCGGCGAGTCTGGGTGAGGATGCCGTGGCGGGCGTCCACCATCAGGATGGCGGCATCGGCGGTGGAGGCACCGGTCACCATGTTACGGGTGTACTGCTCATGGCCGGGCGTGTCGGCGACGATGAACTTGCGCTTGTCGGTGGAGAAGAAGCGGTAGGCCACGTCGATGGTGATGCCCTGCTCGCGCTCGGCGGCCAGACCATCCACCAACAGGGCAAAATCCATCTCCTCGCCCTGGGTGCCGTACTTTTTCGAGTCTGCCTCAATGGCGGCCAGTTGATCCTCGAACAGCAGTTTGGATTCGAACAGCAGCCGCCCGATCAGGGTGCTCTTGCCGTCGTCCACGCTGCCACAGGTGATAAAGCGCAGCAGGCCCTTGTGCTCGTGGGCCTTCAGATAGCCCTCGATATCCCCGGCGATCATGTCGGATGCGTGTGCCATCAGAAGTACCCTTCCTGCTTTTTCTTTTCCATGGAGGCGGCGCTGTCATGGTCGATGACGCGGCCCTGCCGTTCGGAGGTCTTGGTGAGGAGCATTTCCTGAATGATCGCCGGCAAGGTGTCGGCCTCGGATTCAATGGCACCCGTGAGCGGGTAGCAACCCAGGGTTCGGAACCGTACCTTGCGCATCATCGGTACTTCGCCGGGTTTGAGCGGCATGCGGTCATCATCCACCATGATCAGAGCGCCGTCGCGCTCCACCACCGGGCGCTCGGCGGCGTAATAAAGCGGCACGATGGGGATATCCTGCAGATAGATGTACTGCCAGATATCCAGCTCGGTCCAGTTGGAGAGCGGGAACACACGGATCGACTCCCCCTTGTGCTTGCGGGTGTTGAAGAGCCGCCATAGCTCCGGGCGCTGGTTCTTCGGGTCCCAGCGGTGCTGGGCAGTGCGGAAGGAGAACACCCGCTCCTTGGCCCGGGACTTCTCCTCATCCCGGCGTGCCCCGCCAAAGGCGGCATCAAAGCCATAATGGTTCAGCGCCTGTTTGAGGCCTTCGGTCTTCATCACATCGGTATGGATGGCCGAACCATGGGTGAAGGGGTTGATGTCCTTCTCCACCCCTTCCGGGTTGATGTGCACCAGCAGGTCCATGCCCATCTCCCGGGCCATGTTGTCCCGAAATTCATACATGGCGCGAAACTTCCAGCGGGTATCCACATGCAGCAACGGGAAGGGGGGCGCTGCCGGGGCAAAGGCCTTGCGTGCCAGGTGCAGCATCACCGCGCTGTCCTTGCCCACCGAGTAGAGCATCACGGGGTTCTCGGTCTCGGCGACCACCTCGCGCATGATGTGGATGCTCTCGGCTTCCAGCTTTTGTAAATGGGTGAGTGATGTCATGGCATTGGCCTGTCTGGAAAAGTCGATCTGACCCGATTATGGGGTGGAACATTGATCAGGTAGAAATCCGGGTGTGCCTCCAGCCATTGCCGGATATCGGGGCTGGCCTGGAAATGGGCGCCGTGAAAGACCAGCGCGACCGGCTTGCCGGGAAATGAGTCATGCAAGCCCTGAAACAGCGTCAGATAGTCTTCCGCCATGGGCGGTACCCACAGGCAACGGGTGTGAAGCGCACCGCGTTTTCCATGCAGATAGAGCTGATAAGGAGGAAAATCCGCCGTGAACACCTGATCCCGCCTGACCACTCTCACGCCCCCCCGCCAGATGGCACCGCTGGCCTTGCGCACGGACTCCAGTACCGGCTGCACCTGCTGCCGATACCAGCGGCCGGCACCGCTGCGTTGATGCGCCACAGCCTCCAGAGCCAACGGTTCCGGCTTCAGGTCACGGGCCTCCAGCCAGTGCTCGATGGCACGAGCCGAGACCGGATGGCCCGCTTCGCCCAGTGCATCGGCCAGCCCTCGGCTGCTCCATGCCGGCTCGCGCACATCGGGGGAGGTTGTCAGCCTGGCCACCAACGCCCGTTGAGCGGCTGTATCGAGTGCACCCGCCTGCCCCGTCTTACGACCCCGCGGGCGAACCGGCACTGCGGCCCAGCCCCCTTCACGGAAAGCCTTCCAGGCCGCTGATACAGTGGGCGCAGAAAGCCCGGCGCGGGTGGCAGTCTCGGCAACGGTGTGGCCATCCAGGCGCAGCCGCACAGCGTCAAGGCGGCGCTCATTCAGCACTTCGGGCGATAAATATTTAGTGGACAAAAAATAGTTAACCCTTTGTTTTATTTGATTTTAAAAATAAAAACGAAAGATTTTTACCTAACCCGATCAAGCCACATCATAAAAGCACTTCCAGAATCTCACAAGCCCAGCAAATAGGGGGGGAGGCAATACGAGAGCGGCATGATTATTCGCTCTCCCGCGGCATCCTGGCCCCCTGAAGAAACAACGACAGGGCCTGCTGCAGGGCCCGTTCGCGCTCGACCTCATCCGGGGGATGACCAAAAAGCAGGCGATAGTAGAATGGGGCGCGAGTCATATCGATGAACTGACAGGCCGCCATGTCACAATCAAGGGAGCGCAGCCGCCCCTTCTCCACCTGCGTGCGCAGGTAGTCCGCCAGCAGTCGCTGGCCACGCCGAGGCCCGGCGTCATGGAAAAACTGCTGGATGCGCTCCCGGTCCTCGCCCCGCTCCGAGACCACCAGGCGAAAGATCTCCACGGCATGCGCCTCCACCAATCGGGACTGAATGTGTCGCCCGTAGGCCAGGAGCGTAGCCTCCAGATCGTCGGTCCACACCCCCTCGGCCTCGAAGGGGGCAAAGACCACCTCCGTGCGCTGCGCGATCATTGCCTCGAAGAGCCCAAGCTTGTTACCGAAGAGTCGATAAAGGGTGCTGAGGGAACCTCCCGCCCGGCGTACAATCTCATTCACACTGGCCCCTGCGTAGCCTTGTTCCATGAAGACTTCAGCAGCAACATCTAGCAGCCTCTGGCGGCGGGCCTCCCCGCGCTGGGTGCGGCAGGGGGTTGGAGTTTTGAAACATGATGGCATCGACGACCTCGGTCGACCGGCGTGGAATGAACGCCCCCGGCACAGATGATACGGGCGCTTGAAAGTGTAGTGTACGCTACGCTATCGTAAGGCTCTTCCCGGCACAAGGATCCGGCTACCCCTCCTTGCGCCGCCCTGGAACATCCCCCCCACCCCAGGCCCGAAGATCCGTGCCTGGGGTGGGTTCTGACATCCCCGAGCCGGCTGGACCGGCCCGTAAGATCGGTGAATCCCATGTCGATGACGATGCGCGCCCTGTTCAGCCCCCTCGGCCTCGCGGCCCTGCTGGCCCTGCCGACCCTCTCGTTCGCCGCACCTGATGGCAGCCCACCGCCGACGGTTCCGATCATCACCGTGCAACCGGCCCCTGCGGCGGTGTACAAGACCTACACAGGCCGCACCGAGGCGCATCGCCACGTGGAAGTGCGCGCCCAGGTCAATGGCATCCTGGAAGAGAGATCGTATGTGGAGGGCGCGCGGGTAGAGTCCGGTGACCCGCTGTTTCGCATCGATGCACGGCCCTATCGGGCAGCGGTCAACCAGGCAGAGGCGGACCTGGTCGCAGCCCGCGCGACCCTCTCGGCAGCCCAACGGGATTGGGAGCGCATCCGTTCCCTCTACGAGCGCAACGTCGCCAGCGAGAAGGCCTGGAATGATGCGCGCTCAGCCCTGGAGAAGGCCCAGGCCGAAGTAGAGGTGGCTCAGGCCAAGCTGGAGGCCGCGCAAATTGATCTGGACTACACCTCTGTCGACGCACCCATCGCAGGTGTCGCAGGCCTCCGGGCTGTCTCGGTGGGCAACCTGGTGAGCAACGGTGACCGGCTGGTCACCATCCAGGAGGTCAATCCTATCCAGGTGATCCTCTCCATGCCCGTGAATGATCCCTTCGCCGATGCCCCCGCACTGAATCCCTCTCCCAGCCGTCCCATCCCCGCTGAATTGGCCGATGCGATTGATTCTGAGGGAAACCCCCTGACCGGAAAGCTGGACTATCGGGCCGCTGACATCGACCGGCGCACCAATGCCATCCGCCTGCGAGGGATATTCGACAACCCCGGCAACGTACTGCGCCCCAACGAGTATGTTCGGGTACGCCTGAAGGTGGCCGAGCCCCAGGATGCCCTCGTGATTCCGCAGACAGCCATCACCAGCGGCCCTCGGCCCAATTCCACGGCGGTCTTTGTTGTGGACGAGGAAGATCATGCCCGTCTGCAGGTGGTGGAACTGGGACCGGACACCCCTGAAGGCGTGATTGTCCGCTCAGGGCTCGAGGCAGGAGACCGGGTGATCACGGACGGCTTGATCAATGTCCGTCCCGATGCCCAGGTGACGCCGCAGCAACTGAACGGGGAAGACGCGTCGGTGGACTGATCATCCCACCGCCCCGCCTGCCCGAACCCCGATTCTGCCTGCCCTTTCCTGAAGAAAGCGGCTTGGAGCCCAGCGATGTTTTCCAAATTCTTCATCAATCGTCCCATCTTTTCCACGGTGCTGGCGATCGTCATCATGATCGCCGGTGGCGCGGCCTTCACGGCCCTGCCGGTAGAGCAGTACCCGCAGATCGTGCCGCCAGAAGTGGAGGTCCAGGCCACCTATCCAGGCGCCGACGCCGGCACCATTGCCGAGTCAGTGGCCGCGCCCCTCGAGCAGGCCATCAACGGCGTGGACAACATGCTCTACATGCAATCGGGCAGTTCCGACGCAGGCAGCATGAACCTGACGGTGACCTTCGCCAACGACGCTGACCCAAACCAGGCCACCATCGACGTCAACAACCGGGTGCAACAGGCCGTCGCCCAGCTGCCCCAGGCAGTACGTGACCAGGGCATCATCGTGAACAAGAAGAGCAGTTCCCTGCTCATGGTGGTCACGCTGCTCTCGGAGAACGAGCAGTTTGACACCAAGTTCCTCAGCAACTATGGCTTGATCAACATCATCGACGCCCTCAAGCGCGTGGAAGGGGTGGGTGACGCCAACCTGTTCGGGGCGCAGGACTACTCCATCCGGGTGTGGTTCGACCCTGCGCGGCTGGCCCATTTCGACCTCACTCCCGACGATGTAGCCCAGGCCATCAGCGAGCAGAACGCCCAGTTCGCCGCCGGGAAATTCAACGCTGCCCCCAATGCCTCGGGTGAGGCCTTCACCTACACCATCTCCCCCGAGGGCCGTTTCAGCCAGGTAGAAGAATTTCAGAACATCATCCTCGGGGCCTCCGAGGATGGGGGCACCCTGCGCCTGAAGGACGTGGCCGAGGTGGAACTGGGAAGCAAGCGCTACGGCTTCAACGCCACCTATAACGGCATGCCCACGGTGCCGATCGGCCTGTACCTGGCCCCCGGTGCCAATGCCCTGGAAACGGTGGACCAGGTGCGCGCCACCATGGCGGATCTGGCCCAGCAATTCCCCGGCGACATGGACTACCGCGTCCCACTGGACACCACCGATTTCGTGCGCATTTCCATCAAGGAGGTGCTCAAGACCTTCGCTGAGGCACTGATCCTGGTGGTGCTGGTGATCTTTATCTTCCTGCAAAAGCCTCGCGCCACCCTGGCGCCTCTGGTCGCCATCCCCGTGGCCCTGATTGGTGCCCTGGCAGGGCTGTACCTCACCGGGATGTCCATCAACCTGCTTACCCTCTTTGGCCTCGTCCTGGCCATCGGCATCGTGGTGGACGATGCCATCATCGTCATCGAGAACGTGGAACGCATCATGCGCGAGGAGGGCCTGGGAGCACGGGATGCCTCCATCAAGGCCATGGAACAGGTCACGGGGCCCATTGTCGCCACCACGCTCGTCCTCCTGGCCGTGTTCATCCCGGTGGCCTTCGTGCCGGGATTGGCCGGGGAAATGTACCGCCAGTTCGCCGTGGCCCTGTCGGTATCCGTGGTGCTCTCGGCAGTCGTTGCCCTCACTCTGACGCCATCCATGACAGCCCTGCTCCTGGCCAACCACAAGGAGAAGGAACCGATCCTGCCCTTCCGGCTCTTCAACCGGGGCTTCGACGCCCTACGTACGGGCTACCTGGGCGCGGTGCGCTTCTTTCTCAGGGCCTGGCCGGTGGGCCTGGCGATCTTCGTGGTCGTGCTGATCGGCACCGTACTCTTTTTCCGCGCCACCCCGTCGGGACTGGTGCCGGACGAGGATCCCGGCTACTTCATTTCCGTGATCAACATGGCCCCCAGCACCAGCCTGGAACGCACCGTGCAGGTGCGTGATGAGTACTCCAGTCTGGTACGGGAGAACCCGGACGTCCGCATGCAGGTGGCCTTCGCCGGCTTCGACCTGCTGGCGGGCACCCAGCGTTCCTACAAGGGTGTGGCCTTCACGCGGCTCAATGACTGGTCCGAACGCACCGCTCCGGACCAGAGCGTGCAGTCCATCGTGAACCAGTCCATGGGCATGGGCGCGCGCATCGAAGAGGGGCAGATCTTTGCCTTTGTCCCCCCCCCTATCCGCGGCCTGTCCACCACCGGAGGCTTTGAAGTCTATCTGCAACAACGTGGCTCGGCGGATGTGAACAGCCTGTCCCAGGCAGCCCAGGCTCTGGTGGAGGCCGCCAACCAGCGTCCCGAACTGGCCGAGGTGCGCTCCACCTTCGTGGCCAACACGCCCAAGTACCGGATGCAGGTGGATCGGGACCAAGCCTATGCCCTGGATGTGCCCGTGGCAGCCATCTACCGCACCATGCAGGCCACCTTCGGCACACGCTACATCAACGACTTCACCCTCTTTGGACGCAATTTCCAGGTCAACATGGCGGCCAATGCGGATTACCGGGCCAACCCCGAGGATCTGGAAAACGTCTTCGTGCGCAGCAACGGCGGCGACCTGATTCCGATCAGTTCCGTGGCCAGCCTCACGCGAGTCCCTGGTGCGGACGTCATCGACCGCTTCAACATCTTCCCCTCCGCCAAGATCATGGGCAACGCGGCCCCGGGCTACTCTTCCGGGCAGGCCCTGGCGGCCCTGCAGGAGGTCACCGCCCAGACCCTGGACGGCGGCGAGTACAGCCTGGGCTGGGTCGGGTCCGCTTTCCAGGAACTCTCTTCAGGCTCGGCCGGCAGCATCGCCTTCCTGCTGGGGGTGGTCATGGTCTTCCTGATTCTGGCCGCACAGTACGAACGCTGGTCTCTGCCCCTGGCAGTGATCACCGCCATCCCGTTCGCTGTGCTGGGTGCCTTGCTGGCCATCTGGCTGAGGGGACTGAACATCGACATCTACTTCCAGGTGGGGCTGCTAGTACTCATCGCCATGTCAGCCAAAAACGCCATTCTCATGGTGGAGTTTGCCGCCAAGATGCATCAGGAAGAGGGCCTGCCCATCAAGGAAGCCGCGCTGAGGGCTGCGCGCATCCGCTTCCGCCCGGTGATCATGACCTCCATGGCCTTCATCCTGGGGGTGCTGCCCCTGGCCCTGGCCACAGGAGCCGGTGAAGGTGCGCGCAACGCCTTGGGCACGCCCATCGTGGGCGGCATGATTGTGGCCACCTACGTGGCGATCCTGTTCATTCCCATGTTCTACGAACTGGTGGAAACCGGCACCGAGCGACTGCGGAGCCTGGGGAAGAAAAAGGGCTGACATGACTCTCCTTCAGGTCCTCCAAATAACGGGATAACGACCATGGAAGAACTGACGCCGTTTTACAGTCTGGGCCTGGCTCTCGCCCTGGGGCTCCTCATCGGCCTGGAACGGGGTTGGAAAGAACGCCACCTGGATGAGGGGCGCCGCGTCGCGGGAATCCGCACCTTCGCTTTGATCGGACTGCTGGGAGGTGTTTGGGGTCTATTGGCCCAGGAGGTGGGCCAGGCTGTGCTGGCAGTGGCCTTTGGTGCGCTCGCGCTGGTATTGGTGGCCGCCCATGTCATGGCTCAGATTCGGGACCAGGACATGGGCATCACCGGCGAGATTGCCAGCTTGCTCACTTTTGCCTTCGGCGCCCTGGCGGCCTTGGGCTATCCGGCACTTGCCGCCGCTGGTGCCGTCGTCACCGCCACGCTGCTGGGCATCAAGCCGGTTCTGCATGCCTGGGTGAATCGACTGGAGGAACGCGAGTTGTTCGCCGCCTTCCAGCTACTGCTGATCTCGGTTGTCATCCTTCCCTTATTACCCAACCAAGGTTATGGCCCCTGGGAGGCGCTGAACCCCTACCGGATCTGGTGGATGGTGGTCCTCATCGCTGCCATCTCCTTTGTGGGCTATTTTTCCATGAAGATCATCGGCGAACGGAAGGGCATCCTGCTCACCGGCCTGATGGCGGGACTGGCCTCCTCTACCGCCGTGACAGTGAACTTCGCCCGCATCGCCCGAAAAACCCAAGGTTCCAGTAACGTGTTGGCCGCGGGTATCCTGGTGGCCTGCGCCACCATGTTCCCGCGAATGCTGGTGGTCAGCAGCCTTTTCAGTTGGGACCTGGCGAGACAACTCCTGTTTCCGGTCCTGGCGATGATGACCCTTTCCTATGCCCTCGCGGCCCTGTGCTGGAAGTTGAGCAGCCCAGCAGCACACGAGGAAAGCCCGGGACTGACCAACCCTTTCGAGTTGAAACCAGCGTTGATCTTCGCTGCCCTGCTGGCAGGCATCATCCTGCTCTCCCAGGGCCTGTCCGAACATTTTGGTGACGCGGGCATCTACACACTGGCTGCGGTTTCGGGGCTGGCCGACGTGGATGCCATCACCCTGTCGCTCGCAGACATGACCGATGGGCAACTGTCCCTTGAGGCCGCCACACTGGGCATCCTCATCGCCGCCTTTGTCAACTCCCTGGTCAAGGGGGCCCTGGCCATGGGCATCGGCGGGTGGGCCCTGGGTTACCGGGTTGCCGGCACCTTGAGTCTTTCCGTGGGTGCCGGCCTGCTCACTTGGTGGCTGCAGTACTGATCACGGCATGATGGTCCCCGCTCAGATCACGCGACGACGAATTGACGCAGAGACCTGCTCAAACGCGATCACCACCACCAGGATGACGAGAATGATCATGAAGGCCCGATCGTACTGGAACAGACGCATGGAGGCAGCCAGTTCGACACCGATACCACCAGCGCCCACCAACCCCAAGGTCACTGCCGAACGGATCGCCTTCTCGACACTATAAAGACTGGTTGCCGTCATCGATGCGAAGGTCTCCGGCAGAATCGCCCCCACGACGACCGATAGCCGGCCTGCGCCCGTCGAAGCAAGCGCCTCTGACGGGCCGGGCTGAACTTCCTCAATACGTTCGGCAAAGAAGCGCGCGGCGAAGCCGATGGTATCCAGCACGATGGCCAGCACTCCAGCCAGGGGGCCGAGACCCACGGCCACAACGAAGATCAGCGCCCAGATCAGATCAGGTATGGTGCGCAGGGTTGCGATAACCAAGCGCACGGTGGAACGAACCAGCAGGTGGGGGGTGGTATTTCGAGCCGCCAGCAATGCGAACGGCACACTCAGAACCACCCCGACACTCACGCCGACGATGGCGATGTTGAGGGTTTCGAGCATGGCCCAGGCTACCGCATCCAGCCCGCCGGTATCCGGCGGGAAGGCCCTGGCGAGAAAGTCGCCCAGATTGCCAATGCCCCGCAAAAGCCGCTCGGGCGTCAGTTTGATCGCCACCACGCCCTGCACGAAGATCGCCAGAAATACTGCCCATGCCGCCCACACCGTCCAGCGCGGCGCACGCCAACGCGGCGGGATGGCTGCCTGCGTATTCATGCGCTATCCCCCAATGAGGTCTGAGCGACGGCATCCTCAAGATATAGCGCCTCCATGCGGTCCAGCGGCACCGCTTCAAACCGGGTATCGAAATCCACTCGTCCGGCCTTGAGGCCGACGGTTCGATCACCGTATTGCTCAACCTGAGGTGTTTTGCGATCATATCCTGCCCTCGAACCTATCCATTCATTGCAACCGGAAACTGATCGGCACTTGCATGGGCCAGTGGTCCCGATCGATTTCTTTCGGGAAGTTATCAAAGGGTGAAGCTCGACCGACGGCTTCCACTGCTGCCCGGTCGATGGCATCGTTGCCGCTGCCCTGTGCGACCCGGATATTGTTGATCCGACCGCTTCGATGCATGACAAAGCTGACGATCACCGTACCCTCAATACCCCTGTTACGGGCCGCATCAGGATAGTGCCGCTTGCGGGCAATCGCCTCGCGCAGCCGCGCCATGTAGGCCTGTTGCGCCTGGTGTCGGCTGGCTGCTTCGGAACCGCTGGTGGTCTCCTCGCTGGCCCAGCTGTCGTCATCGTCTTCAGAGTTGTCTTGCGTGGAGTCGGCAGCCGTCTTTGCCTGGTGCGTTTCACGAACCTGGGAGACCGGATCGGGTGAAGGGGTTGGTTCTGGCTCCGGCTCCGGCTCAGGCTCCGGCTCCGGCTCAGGCTCAGGCTCAGGTTCTGGCTCAGGTTCTGGCTCAGGTTCTGGCTCAGGTTCTGGCTCAGGTTCTGGCTCAGGTTCCGGCTCAGGCTCAGGCTTGGGTTGAACGGGACTCACGGCGGGTTGAGGCTCTTCGGTGACAAATTCACTGGCTGTCAGATTAACCGGCTTGCCTCCACCGGCCGCTTGCAGCATGTCAGGCTCGCTATAGGGCCAGACCACCGCGCCCAGCACACCAGCGTGCAGTATTGTCGAGACAGCCAGCCCGATCCGTGTGGTACGTTGCCGATGCTTCACGCCCCCTCCTGCACGCGGATCGACATCTTTTCGAGCCGGTGGCCTTTGATCAGATCGACCACCTCAACGAAACGTCCAAATGACACGGATTCATCGACACTAAGCACTACCGGGCGCACCCCCCCCTGCTCGGCAACCGTTCCCAGCTCAGCGTCAAGATCCGAAAGTTGAATCGGCTTACCCTGCCAGAACAGGCTCGCCGAGGCATCGATGCCAATGCGCACGGCATCAAGTTCCGGCTCAGGTTCTTGACTGTTCTGGGCCACCGGTAAGGTCACGTCAATATCCCCCTGGACCACGAAGGTCGCCGTCATCAACACGATCGCCAGCAGCACCAGCATGATGTCGATAAAAGGAATGACATTGATGGAATCAAACCGCTGCGACATGGACGCCATCCTCCTTGCGCTGGCCTCTCCACTCCAGAGTGAGCACCTCAACACGCCGCATCAGGGTGTTAAAGAAGACGACGCTGGGGATGGCTACCGCAATTCCCCCGGCGGTGGCCTTCAGTGCCAGGGCCAGTCCAAGCATGATGGATTCGGTGTCCATCGTCCCGCTCTGACCGATCTGATAGAAAGTGATCAGGATGCCGAGCACCGTGCCCAGCAGCCCCACATACGGTGCATTTGCACCCACAGTGGAGAGCACGATCAGGTGGCGGGTCAGGTCCACGGTCAACCGTTCCTCGTTATCGAAGCGACCCAGATGAACCTTGCGCAGATAGAGCCAGCGCTCAATGGCAAAACCGAAGGCAAACAGGCTCATCAGGCCCAGGATGGAGAAAACGGTGATATCGAGATAAAACTGAATATGGTCCAAGCGTGTTTCCTCGTCACAGGATGATCAGAGCGATTCGTGGGACGCCCTCTGACAACGCAGTTACCCTACGAATCGAATATGACGGTAGCGTGAAAAGGGCGCGGCAAAACCGCGCCCTCAGGTTCCGGTGCGACTCGATGGGCCGCGCCCCGGGCACTATTCAGAAACGCCAGTTGGCACCCACCTTATAGGTTGGGCCAAACTCGTCATATTGCGAGTTGTAACGTTTCTGATCGAAGTAGGCGTAGAACGGTTCATCCGTGATGTTGATGGCCTCGGCATAGATCTGGAAATGTTTGCTCACATCGTAGGCGCCCTTCAGGTCAACCTGGTAACGGGAGTCCGCATAACGGTCAGCGGACGAATCCTCCACATCGTTAACCTCGTCAAGGTACTTGTCACGGTAGGTGACCGCTGCACGAAGCGACAAGCCATACTTCTCGTAGCCCAGTGCAAAGTTGGCAGTATTTTCCGAGGATTGCGGCAGCGGGATATCGCCATCCCGCCCTTCGAGACTCGCCTCAGTATCCGTGAACGTGTAGTTCGCGCTCACAAGCATCCCATCGAAGGGGGAAGGCAGGAAGTCGAGATGCTGGTAAGCACTCAGCTCGACCCCCATAACAGTTGCATCCCCGCCGTTGACCGCAGTGATATATTCGTTGGCTGCACGGGCACGAGCATTGAAATCCGTACCGGCCACGTCGGCTTCAACCACATAGTCCTGGATATCCTTGTAGAATGCCCCGATGCTGTAGGCTGCCGACGAGCCTCGCGGGTAAAAGGCATACATCAAGTCAAGATTGGTGGAACGATACGGATCCAGGTCCGGGTTACCCGCCTCGAACTCCTCTTCACCCCCGTCTACCTTGCGGACGACATATGGTGCAATATCGGAAAAGGTCGGCCTAGCAATCGAGCGGGTGACCGATCCGCGAAGCACGCTGCGCGGTGACAATTCATAGCGTAAATGCACACCCGGCAGAATGTCGACATAGCTGTTGTCGTCCTGCACGCCCGACACAGTAAGCTCACCGGTATTATCATTTTCCGTAAACTCATTGCCGGTCGCGCTATAGTCAGTGTACTCCACGCGCACGCCGCCAAGCACGCGAAGCTTGTCAAAGTCTGCCGACGCCATCAGGTAGGTAGCGTAGATGTCTTCTTCCGCAGAATAGTCGGCCGCCTGAGAGTCCTCGATAAAAACATCCTCGTCATAGGTCCAATTGGCGCGATTGTTTGCGACGAAATCACCCAAACGGGTGGATACCGCCGGTCCGAAACGGTCAAATGGATAATCGAAGTTCGTGCTGGTGTAGTCTGTCATCGACACGACACCGAAATCATCCTCGTCGTACTCGTAGACGGTGTAGTCAGCATATTTTTCACGCACGCGTGCCTTGATGCCAAACTTGATGAATCCGGGGTAGTCTCCAAACGTCGTGTCCTTTTTGATATTCAGGGCCAGCGACCACTCTTCCTCCTCTGTCTCGTTATCCTCGACGACCACTTCAGCCAATTGATAGCTGGCTGGATCATACATGGCATCCGGCCCACTCATGCGGTACTTCTTGCCACCATCGACCGTGCGATAAGCAACGCTATTAAAGGTCTCGTCAAAGCCGTTACCCGTCGCTAGGAACTCGGCATCAACGCGGTCCGGCTCTTTCTCGGTAGCCTTGGCGTAGCCTAGTTGGTAATCAAAGGTCCAGTCGTCAACCCGGTTCTCGCCGCCGCTCATCAGGGAGAAGATGCTTTGCGTCTCTTTGCGTAGCTTGATGTCCCGACCGACCTCGATGTTATTGCCTCTACCACTCGTATCACCAAGCAATTCAACATCACCATCCTCGAACGCGTCTTCGAAAGTGAACTGATTACGGCGTCGGATCTCGTCATCCTCGAACTCCGTCATCAAGGTGCGAACGTAATACTCACTATTGGCGTCAGGACGGAAGTCGACATTGACCGCTAGGCCCTGACGCTTTCGATCGACAATGTAATCTCGCTGTTCGATCTGCGGCGGCACCCGACCATCTGCCGCAGCGATCCAGGCACCGTCGGTCTCGTTATTATCCGAGCCCAGCTCACGATCCTCGAAGCTTGCGCCCACTGCGATACCGAGGTTGTCCTTGCCCCCGCCAACACTAAAGACATCGGAGACAGTCCCGCCGACCTTTGGGCTCCAAGCATCGCGCAGGTCATTGTAGCCCCCCTCAATGCGGACGTTACCTCCTCGACCATCCCGATCAAAAGCATTGAGGGTTCTGACCTCTATATTGCCACCGATGGCGTCACCGTCCATATCCGGTGTGATTGCCTTATCCACCTCAATCCCAGCGATCAGATCCGAGGGAATCACATCGAGCGCGACCTGGCGCTCATCAGCTTCAGCCGACGGCACTCGCATGCCATTAATGCTGATACTGTTAAGGTTGGAGTTCAGTCCACGGATGGACACAAAGCGGCCTTCGCCTTGGTCGCGCTGTAGTTGCAGACCCGGTAATCTCTGCAGGGCTTCGCCAAGGTTCTGGTCCGGAAATTGGCCGATCTCCTCAGCGGCTACAATAGTGGTCACGTTGGCGGCAGCCCGCTGGCGGTTGATTGCCCGCGCCTGCCCTGCCAGCTGCCCCGTCACCGCAATGGCATCCAGGGTATCCGCACCCAGTGTGAGCTGCGCCGTGATGACGCCATCCTCCTCAACGGTCACGATTTCGCGGGTCTCCCCCATGCCGATGTAGTCCACCACCAGCGTGTACTCACCCGGAGCGACGTCCCTGAACTGAAACCGACCGTTGGCATTGGTATAGGTCTCGCGGCCGGCTTCCATCAGGCGCACCCGAGCCCCTTCCAGGGTGGTATTGCTTGATGCTGAACGCAACTCGCCGCGTACAATGCCTTCGTCGGCCAGAACATAGGACGGCATGGCGAATGCCGACAAGGCCAGGGCGCAGGCGGCGGCCAGGCGACAGTATCGCAGATGGTTGGGTTTAGGCATGAAATAGGCTCCCGGTTATCGATCGTTGACTGACATGAACTGATCGTTCAAACACGGTCTGCACCCTAATCCGTCACTGTTACGATCACGTCACGACAAAATGACCAGGAGTTGAAGGTTCAATGACGCCCGGCATCGACGGGTATCATCATTAATGCAAAACGCCGCCATAAAGGCGGCGTTGGGTGGGAGTGATATTGATGAGGGCTTGATCATTCACCCAGCGCGTCCAGCACCGCTTCCCAGGAGACAAACTTGAAGTTCTGATTGGATTCAGGCATGAGGTTGCGTCCGTCCTGGACAACCAGAAGCCCACCAGAAAAACCCGGGCCCAGGTTGGCCGATGTCACATCGACACCATCGGTTTCCGAGGCACCATCGAGCCCCCTCTCGGCATTCATCCCGATACGGAAACGTCCCACGAAGTCATGATCTCCTTCGCGCCGATAAACCGCAAAGCTATCGTCACCCTGGCTCGATACGACCAGATAGCCGCCTCCGCCGACTCCTGCCGCCATTGCCACGCCCTCAATGTCGGCGGTCAAATGTTTGCCGCCATGCTTGCGCGTGTAATCGACCGCATGACGTGACTCGCCATCACCCGGCTCAGCGCCATAGCGCCAGAGCGCCACGTTTTCCTCGCCAATGTACAAATGGCCATGATCGTCATCGGCGACACATCCTTCCGTGATCGAGCCCACGGACCATTCTCGCACCTGTTGGCCAACAATCCGTCCCGCTTTCGCCTCAATGCGCCACTGCCCCACGTTGCCCTCCTTGTCGTTAACAAAGACATAATGGTGGCCATCGTTCCTGCTGCGATAGTTGCATAGGCCATAGGGGTCATCAAAACCGGTTTCAACCGGCGCTTCCGCTGACAAGCGCGAAACCTCCCCAGTGTCCGGATCAATGCTGTAAAAGGAAATTTCTTTAGTGGTCCGGTTGCTGGCCGCGACCAGGGCCACCTCACGACCCTGGATGGAAAATCCGTCGCGCAGGTCCACATTATTCACGCGCCCATCCTCAAAGAACTGACGAAGCTTTCCATCCAGACCATAAACGGCCAGCCCTGCCTTTTTGTCGGTGCCCAGCACAAGACTTTTCGAAGGATCTTCAGGATGGACCCAGATCGCTGGATCGTCGGCGGCGTCCCCTCCGGTTGCCACCGGATCTGTCGCGCCAATGGGCTTGACCACGGCAATCGCTTCGGGAACAGGCGCAGCAGCCAGATGAACCCGGCGAGTATGTGCGGCGACCGATGTGGCATCAATCAGCTTATAGTTGCCAGCCCCATTGGCGTTGTCCTCATCAGTGACCACCAACCCACCCTGGGCAAAGGCCTCCTCGAGAGGACTGTCTGACACGGCAGGTATCCAGGCGATCATCTCCGGCGCCTCGACCCCGTCGATGCCTGCCTGACTCACCACTTGAAATATGCCCAGGGGCAGGCCCGTGTCACGGGCATAGAAATGCAAGGAACCACTCCCCTCGTCAGCAACAACGATCTGCTCACGATCCGGATCGATTGCGATATCGGTTGGGCTGTCGAGGCCTCCCCAGGGAGCGACAAGATCAAGCGGACGGCGACTGACAGGCCGTTCGGGATGGGCATCCCACTGCCAGATCCCCATGCCCTCCTCGGCTACATACAACTGGGCCACTCGATCGTCGACCTGACAACCCTTGGTTTCCCCCCCGACCGGTAATGAGCGTACTGCACGGGCCTCCACCGATGAATCGCCCCGCGGTATCAGCAACCATTGTTCGGCCATGCCATCGCCATCGAGCAAATACAGGTAGAGGTTAGCCTCTACACGGTCGTAGAACAGGCACAACGCGTCTGGCATGTACGTCAGTTGATCAAAACCCGTCAACCCGGACTCGACAAACTCCCCCGATTGGGCAGTAAAGATTGTGGGCCGGCCGGCAGGCTCATCGATTGTTGCCACCACCACCGTCTCGCGGCCGCGCCATTCCAGGCCGGACCTGGCATCAAGGTCAGTCATTCCTGCCCGTCCGAAGGTTGCCAACCGTTTTCCCTCAAAATTGTGAATATCAATTCCGTGTTCCTCATCGTTGACCAACAAGGCTCGCCCCCCCTGCCAAAACACCCCCACGGCACTGACCGGAGCATTGCCTAATGTGGGCTGCGTCTCACCGGACGGCATCAAATGCGATGCACCGTGGGCAGTGGCAGTCGATGCAAAGAGGAGGGCAAAGGCCAGACCAAGACGAACTGGATTCAGGAGGAACAACGGCATGAAAAGCTCCAGACTATGAATAAAGGCTTATGCGGCAAGGGACGAAGATGAATCCGATCGCCCACGTGAGAGCGATAATGGAACGGCCCCAATGGATTGGGGCCGCCGTCCTCGGGATCGAGCGAATAGACAGTGTTAGTCCGTCAGTGCAAAGCGATGGCTGAACCGGGGGGCTGCGTCCGCATCATCCCCAGCCCGGTAGGTCTCGATCAGAACCTCGGCGTCGGTCATCACACTGACAACATGGAAATAAGGGGTATGACGGGTCTTGTCGGGTACCTTGGTGCGCTCCAGCGCCGGGACGTGCACGTGCGTTACTCCGTTGATCTCTCGAAATGGATCGATCCGCTCGATATCCATGTGCAAGTCGCCGGAAAAGACTGCGGCGAGATTCTCATGCGCGAGCACGCTCTCAATGCGGGGATGGTTAATCCCCTTATCTCCACCTGCGGGAAACACACCCACCGGCGCCCCATGCGTGAACAGGAATACGGGCTTGGGGGCAAGCGCCTCCAGTTGTTCCTCGACCCACGCCAGCCCTTCATCGCTGAAATCGCGCCCATCGCGATCCGGTGTTGCGAAGATGAGCGCGATCTCATCGTGCTCGACTACGTATCGAACTGAATCAATCGTGGACTGGTCCATACTCCATTGGTTGGCATACCTTAGGAAACGACGTTCCGTCGAGCCAAACTCCTCGTTTCCCATGATCGGATAGAACGGACGTACCAACTGCGAAAGAACGGCGGTCACAGCGTCATACTGGATGGTGGTGCCCTTGTGGGGAATGTCCCCCACACCGGCCACCAGATCAATACGACCCGACTCAGCCAGTCGGTTGATGTGATCCACCGTCTTCGCCACCCCCGGGAATTCGGCGAGCGGCTTGGGCTCGGCATCACCAATAATGGCAAAGCGCAGCACAACATTTTTTTCGTTTTTATGCGACTTGGCGCTACTCAACGGTGACGGTAAAACCGCCGGGAGGCGCAAAGCAGCCTGCATCACATCGAATACATGGGTGTTCTCCACATAATCGCCATCCCAGTCATAGGGTGCCCCACGACCCCATAAGCGACCTGCGAATGCATCGTGCCGGGTCAGGGCTTGAAATGCGTCGGCCCCATGGCCTAAAGCCCATAGGGGGACCAGTTCGTTGGTATGCTTTCCGGAGGCAAATTGGTAACCCGGCAGGTTACCGGCACCGCGGTCCTGAACTGCAAGAAAACGCTCAAAGCGATCTTCAGTGGGATCAAACCGCGCTGCCTCCACCGCGGCCTCGTCCTCCAGCGAGGTAGCGATTGCCCCCCCCTCGCCATTCATGAACGTGCCTTCGCCCCAGATCCCTCCGGTCTCGTGATCGGCAGTGACGATCAGTAGTGTCTCCTCCCAGGAACTGTGGGTCTCAACCCAATCGATGACGGCGACGACAGCCTGGTTGAACGCTTCCTGTTCCTCGATGAACCTTGGCATATCATTATCATGTCCCATCCAGTCGACCGCGCCCCCCTCGACCATCAGAAACAGACCATCCTCATTCCGCGACAGCACCTGCAAAGCGCCGGTAGCCATGGTGGCCAGTTCCGGCACGTTGGGAACAAATGCCATACCAGAGGGGTTGTGTGGATCGGCTGACTGGTTCTGGCGCCTGGCCTGAGCGGTGCGATGTGCCTGGAAGATACCCACCAGACGTTCCGGCATCATATCGCCGGTCGCGACGGCCTCGAACGATTCAAGACCATCGATGAAAGCATAGCCGTTGTGGCCTCCCGCCTTGAGCGCTTCCCAGGTCTCGCGACCGCCTACAAAACGGAACAAGTCATCCTCGTCTGCCTGGACACGGCGCCCGTCATTGTCGAATTCCGGATGCCCTGCTCCCATCAAGACATCCAGGCGGCCATCAACCATCTCGTTGAAGATCTCGGCATAGTTGTCCCGCGAAAGATTATTCGACCATGCCGATGCCGGAGTGGCGTGTGATGCCATCACGCTGGTGACGATGCCCACGGAACGGCCACTTTCATGGGCGAGTTGCCCGATGGGCATGAATGCCGACTCCCCACGCCAGTCCACGTTGATTCGACCATTGAGGGTCTTCTTGCCACTGTGCAGAGCCGTACCGGCAGCGGCAGAATCGGTGTACGTGGTATAGGAGCGGCCCACCGGCGCGAAGTCGTTCTCGAATGTCGCCTCAAACCGGTGCCAACGGGTGGCGGCATCATAGCCTTGCGGGACGGCAGCGACCGCGCGCTCATGCTTGCCCAGCAATTCACCCGCCCCATCGACCGGATTAAGGGACCACGTGGTCTGGCCAACGAGCAACGGTGCGGTCCCATCAGGACGAGGTACCTGATACGGCCGCTCGCCGGCTTTTCCTGCGTAATAGTCTGCAGCCATCCAGCCATTGAAACCGATACCATCGGCGATCATCAGAATCACGTTCTTCGCCGGTTCGCTCGCTGCCGAGGCGGGCAAGACCGCAAGGAGCAGCAAAGCACTGACCAAAAACGCTCGGAGACCAGACGAAAAATACATGGCAGACACTCGATAAATGCGAGGCCGCCTATGAAAACATCAACGCATTACGCTGCGATGACGCCAGCATGAAAGTCATTAGTCGGAACCCAATCGATCCAAACAGTTGCTGTATCCGAGCCGGATGTACCACAATCTCAGACTCATCAAGTCAATTAATCCTGACATTAATCAAATATCGCGGAGCGCGACATGCAAAAAGATTGGAACCAGACCATTAAACACCTGGGCGGACTGATGCAGGAAGTGGGTAGCGGGATCCCTGAAGTCGTCAAGGCCTTCGGTGCCATGGACAAAGCCGTGTCTCAGGACGGTGCGCTGTCCTGCAAGCAGAAAGAATTGATGGCCCTGGCCATCGGCATTGCCATCCGCTGTGAAGGGTGCATCGGCTTCCATACCAGGGCAGCCATCAAGCATGGCGCCACCCGCGAGGAAATCATGGAGACCATCGGCCTGTCCATCTACATGGGCGGTGGTCCTTCCTATGTCTACGGTGCCCAGGCACTGGAAGCCTTTGATCAGTTGAGTGGCTAAGGCGAGGCTGGCATCTCCTCACAGGCCAGCTTTCGGGCTGCCCTGTGATGGAGAGCTTCACCCTGTCAGTGGGGGTGCTGTGCACTGGCCGCCGGCTCGGTTAGGCTATCGCCCAGATGCGCAGTACTTCCTCGCGGGTTCCAACAGAAGGCTCACTTGAACATGGAAAGACAGGCGGCAACGGAGAAACAGTGGCTGCGGACGCGGCTGGAGGCCCTGATCGACGCGGCTCGGGAAACCGAACAAAAGCTCAACCGTCTCGCCGCCCTGGAACTGCGACTGCTGGAAGCGCATGACTTCTCGGTGGTCCTGGGGATTCTTCTGGAAGATCTCAAGACCGGTTTCGACCTGGACCAAGTGGCCCTGGTGCTCTGCGACGACCAGAACGACCTGCAAACGGCACTGGAAAGTCACAGCCTGCCCGAGCACTGGCCGCTGCGACTGATCGCAGACCCTGCTCCACTGCGCCCCCTGCGGGAACCCACCCTGGGCTCACCGGGGGATGACGATCCCGACGTCCTGGATTTTTGCGGCATGACACAACTGGGCAGCCGGGCCCTGCTGCCGCTCAGGCGGGGCACGGACCCCATCGGTCTGCTGGTGCTGGGCAGCTGCCGGGCCGAACGTTACAGCACCGACCAGGATACCTACCTGCTCAAGCGACTGGCGGCGGTCGTATCGGTGTGTCTGGAGAACACCCTTTCCGCGTGGCGGCTACGGGAAATCGGTGTGACGGACCCTCTCACGGGCATGCGCAATCGCCGTTTCTTCGACCAGCGACTGCAGGACGAGATCCTGCGTATGGAACGGGAGGGCCACGCCCTGGCCTGCCTGTTCGTGGATATCGACCACTTCAAACGAGTCAACGACGATCACGGGCATGCCACCGGGGACCAGGTCATCACTGCCGTGGCACAACGCCTTGCTCACCACCTACGCAGATTCGATCTGCTGGCCCGCTACGGCGGAGAGGAGTTCGTCGTTCTGCTACCGGCTCTGGAGCCCGCGGAAATACATACCGTGGCCGAACGCATGCGCCATCAGGTGGAAGCCACCCCCGTACCCATGGATCAAGAGGGTAAAATCCACGTGACCGTCTCCATCGGCGCTGCCCGCCTGCCGCCAAGGCTGCTGAAGGGAGACCCCCCCGAACAACGGGCGCGGGCCCTGCTGAACGCGGCAGATCAGGCCCTGCTTCAAGCCAAGGCATCAGGCCGCAACCGACTGATCATCTCCCAGGAATTCCGTGATGCAAGGTTGGCGTGACAAGCCAAGGACCGGGATACCCCGCCGACCCGACACTCAGGCTCCGCCATCCCCTTTCAGCGTGCCCCCTGACAGCCGAGCGTACACCTGGGCACCCGCTTCAAGATCGTGACAGCGCAGGATGGCGGCCCGACCAGGCGTGGCGTTATCCGGCTGCACCCGCACCCCGGCGGCGTCAGCGGCCTTCAGGCTGCCCTTGCTTAAATCAGCACTGCCAAACACGGAGATCACGAAGCCGCCCTCGGGGGCCGATGGCGGGGTGAATGGCGCCCCATCAGCCAGCGCCACCCAGGCCGGCAGAAAATCCGGGCCGTAGAAGTCAAAAAAACCATTGGACCCCCTGAGGTGGACCTCGATGGGCCGCCCGCCGATCAGTTCGATATTGCACAGGCCGTTGTAACCGGACAGATGACGCCCCACCCAGTCATGAATCCAGGGCTCCAGTTCCGGCAGGGAAGCGCCGATTTCCCAGTAAATGGGCCGCGCGGCATCTTTTTCGGCCGAGGCCCGGGTGTGGGCGAACCAGCGCACCACACCCTCCTGAACCAGACAGTCGGTGCTGGTGTGCAATCCGCTCAGGCGCTGACACCAGAAGCTTCCGGGCTCGGCAGGGACATCACCTGCCCGCATCGACCGGGCGTCCAGTCCCATGCCAGCCAGGTTGATGATGGGCTTGACGAAGACTTCATCCTCCGGCGCGATGCCCAGATCCATGGGCGTCACGCCGCAGGGGGCGGCACTCAAACCTGCGTCCAGGGCCAGCCGCAGCTTGTCGTAGACATCACGGTAACGCGGATTCAGTCGCCAGGCGGCCGCATCCGACACGGCAACGTCCCGCTGTGGTTCAGGCTGGAACAGATGCTTGCGTTCCGGTAGCACACCGATAAAGGGCATGTTTCAACCCACCTCCGCCAGCTGATCCCCGGATTCCTCATGCATCCGCGTCACCTGGCACAGCAATGACTTGAATGCTGGGAAGCCGCTGATGGGATCCAGCTTTCGGTCATCAGTGAGTTCGTTGACGTTGGCGTGATTCCAGCCGTGGGCGCAGTGCGCCACACCGGGCTTGATACGGTAGGTCACGCGCGCCACAAACCGGACCCGTCCGCGCGGCGAGGCCACTTCGACCGCGTCCCCATCGCCGATACCGCGGGCGGCAGCATCATGAGGATGCAGTTCCACCAGGGGATCGGGCACCGCCCGGCGCATGCGCTCCAGATACTGATGCTGGGAGTGGGTGGCATGCTTGTGGCGGGCTCCGCTGGTGAGCACCAGCGGGTAATCCCGGGCCAGTTCAGGCGTGGAGAGGGGACTCTCGGCAGGTTCACACCACACAGGCAACCCCTCATGCCCGGCATCGCGCAGTTCCCCGGCATCGAACTCCACCTTGCCGCTCCGGGTTTTGAAACCCCTCAGGCGATACTGGCGATCCCCCTCCAAAAAGCCATGTTCCACCAGCTCATCCAGTACCCCCGCAAACACGGTCACCCCATCCGGGTCGTTGTACACCTGCTCACGAATGCTTTCCGGGATCCCTTCGGCGGCTTCGGCCCAGCAGGCCTCCAGATTGCCATTCCAGAACTGATCCGCCATCCCCAGGCGCACCCCCAGATCCAGGAAGACCTCCGCATCCGGGCGCGCCTCACCACGGGGTTTGACGGCGGCGCGCCTGTAGCGCAGTTCGCCACGGAAGTTGCAGCCCGGATAGGCGATCAAGGCCGTGCGTTCCAGATTGGTGGCGGCAGGCAGGACGATGTCCGCCATGCGCGTGGCGGGATTGTGGAAGAAATCGGATGCGGCGAAAAAGTCCAGCGCCCCCAGCGCCTGCTCCATGCGCTGTGAGTGTGGCCACATCACCGTGTTGATACCCATGGCCAGCAACGCGCGAATGGGTTGAGGCCGCCCCTCCAGAATGGCATCGGGCAACAGCATGCTTTGCGCCGCCGGCCAATGACGGGTCCACACCGGGAAGGTCTCATCGCCGATGCGCGGTGGCAGGTTCTTGAGGCAGTGATCGAACAGATCGATGGGCTTGGGGGTGACCTTGTCATTGAAGAAGCGATTACCGCCCTCGCGGTCGATATTGCCCGTGACGGCAGCCAGCAGGATGACGGCCCGGTGATTCTGGAAGCCGTTACTGTGCTGCACCGTAGACGTGGGTGAAAGCATGATCTGCGCCGGTGAATGGGTGGCATACAACCGGGCTGCACGCTCCAGATCCGCTACCGCAATGCCACAGATGGCCGCCACCCGCTCCGGCATGAATGCTGCCACATAATCCCGAAAAGCCTCCACGCCGTTACCCCATTCGTCCAGGAAGGCCTGATCCTGCCAGCCATGCACGAAGATGAGATGATGCATGCCCAGTGCCAGGGCCCCGTCGGTACCGGGCCGGATCTGCAGGTGAACCTCGGCCTGCTCCGCCAGGGGCGTGACGCGCGGATCCACCACGATCATGGGTCGTCCGGGTTTTGCCTGGGCCAGGGCATGCTGATGAAACGGCGGAATGGAACCGCGCGGGTTGGTGGACCACACCAGCAGACAGCGAGTGGCCTCCGAGGCCACCGTGGAGGATGTCTTGATCTTGGTGCCAAAGGTCACCTCCTCCGCCACCTTGGTGGAGGAGAAGCAGCAACCGCTCTCGGTCATGTAGTTGGGCGATCCGAAGGCGTGGGCCAGGCGCTGCAGCTGCGGGCGAGCCTCCTTGGTGTAGCCTGCGAAAAAGGCCACCGTCTCGGCACCATGCTGCTCGCGCGTGGCGCTCAGGCGCGCGGCAATGGTGTCCAGCGCCTCATCCCAGGAGATACGCTCGAACTCGCCCCCACCTCGGGGCCCCACCCGCCGCAGCGGATGGATCAGTCGATCCGGATGGTTGCGCCGATCCAGTTGCACATAACATCGGGGGCAGTCGGGGCCATCGATCTTCACGGGCTCGCCACCGGGATCGAGGGTCACGTCGATGGCACAGTTGGCATCACACTCGTAGCAGGTACTTTTGACGGTGGCCATGGGGTGGGTCGTCCTCGGAAAACGCGAATGGGGCACTGGGCTGGGAAGTTTCTGAACCAGGGTCGAGAGTATGCGCGAGATACAGCCCGTATTCGAATGACCACGATGACGTTGCGGCCATCAAGACGCCCCCGCAGCAAGGCTGCGTCCAGTTCAAAAGGACCGCTCAGTGCCTGCCGGAAGCACCTGGCCAAGAAATCCTTTGACAGCGCCAGTCATGACGTTCATATTTATATAGACTGATCTATATAAATAGGATCCTCGATGCCAGCCTCCAAACGTGACCAACTGCTCGCCACCGCCGAGCGACTCTTCTATGAAGAGGGCTTTCATGCCACGGGAATCGACCGCATCGTGGCGGCCGCCGGGGTGGTGCGCATGACGCTCTATAACCATTTCGCCTCCAAGGAGGCCCTGGTGGCCGCCGTCCTGGCGACGCGTCATGAACGCTTCATGGCCAGCCTCGATACGGCAACGGCCTCTGTGGTGCCGGGCCAGGTCACTCGGGCCCTGGTGGACGCCCATGGCCGCTGGCTGGAAAACCACAGCCAGCATGGCTGCATCATGGTCAAGGCGATGGGGGAGTTCGCCGAACACAGCGCCGAGATTCATGCCCTGGCGGTTGCCGCCAAGGCCGATCTGCTGGCGCGCCTCGAGGCCAGCCTGGCCCGCGATGGACTGGATCACCACGACGGCCTGGCGCGACGGCTTTTCTTGGTACTGGAAGGAAGCAACACCGCTGTGGCCCTGCTGGGCACACAGGCGGCCCTGGCCGACACCCGGACGGCCGTTGACACCCTGCTGTTGGCAGCGCAAAGCGAAACTGAAACTCGATGAAACCCTTATCCCCTCTTGGCATGGCGACCCTCGGCGGCGGGGTCATCGCCATTACCTACGGCTTGGCTCGCTTCGTATTCGGACTCTTTCTGCCCGAAATGCGCAACGAACTGACGATCACGCCAACCATGGCCGGGGTCATCGGCGCCCTGCCCTTCCTGAGTTTTGTCTTCGCCATCCTTGTCGCCCCCTGGATGACCCGCCGCCTCGGGGTACGACACGCAGCGCTAACAGCCGCCACCCTGGCCGGGGTGGGGCTGATCACGATTGCCCAGGCACCCACATCCATGCTGCTGGCCGTTGGTGTGCTGATCTGTGGAATCAGCACCGGGTTGTCCTCTCCTGTCATGGCGGAGGCCGTTCACCGGGTGGTGGTGCCCCATCTTCGCGGGAGGGTGAATGCCACCATCAATGCCAGCACCAGCCTGGGCATCGCACTTGCCATGCCGGCCGTGCTGATCTGGGCAGAGGCCTGGCGTAGCGCCTATATGGGGTTCGCCGCCCTGGCTGCCATAGGCGCCCTGGCGACCCTCGTCTATTTGCCTCGGGAGGATCGGCCTGCCACAGCGTCACCATCTCGCCCAGCGCCTCCCCCCGTGAGTCGCATGCAATGGCTTGGCATCGGGCGGCTGAGTTCACTGGCCTTTGCCATGGGGTGCGTCAGCGCGGCCTACTGGGTGTTCGCGCCCGATGCGGTGATCACTTCTGGAGGTCTGGCATCGAGCCAGACCGCCTGGATGTGGCTGGCCGTGGGCATTGGAGGAATCGCGGGGGGCGGTGCTGGTGATCTCATTTCTCGCTTCGGACCGGCCCTTAGCCATGCTGCCGGCCTCACTGTGATGTCGGCTTCTATCGCGCTGCTGGCCTGGGATCCAGGCAACTTTGCTCTGGCCCTGTCATCCGCGGCCCTGTTCGGCGTGGGATACATGACTCTCACCGGTTTCTACCTGGTCAGGAGTATCCAGATCATGGAGCAGGCGCCATCCCTTGGCCCGGTCGTGCCCCTGCTCGCCACCTCAATCGGCCAGGTTGCCGGCTCTCCACTGGCCGGCTGGCTTGTCGGCACGGAAGGCCATGTGACCACCTTCATGCTCTTCGCCCTGGTTGGACTCGTGGTCGCTGGGCTGGGGTCATGGCTGTTGAGCGAACGCCCCGTGGTGGACTGGCAAATCTCTTGATGACACTGCTCCCGGACACGGGATTCTCGTCAAGCCAGCCGATCCAGCCGCAAACGTTCGCGTTCGTCGAACAGGCGCCGGGCGCCCAGCCAGATAGCCCCCAAAGTGCCAAAGCCCGTGCCGGCGGTGATCAGGAACATGACCAGGATCTGGTATTTCACGGCTTCCATGGGCGGGGTACCGGCGAGTATCTGACCGGTCATCATGCCCGGCAGGCTGACAATACCGGCAGCGGCCATGGCATTGATGATGGGCATGAGACCACTGCGGGCGGCATCCCGGCGGATATCCTGAATGGACTCGGACCAGGTCTGCCCCAGGATCAGACGCCCTTCGATCATGCGCCGCTGCTGCCAGGCCGTGGTGGTGAGCCGGTCCAGGCCCAGGGCAATGCCCGTCATGGTATTGCCCAGCAGCATACCCAGCAGGGGGATAGCGTACTGTGGCTCCCACCACGGGGCGGGGCTGATGATGACCGTGAGGGCCAGGATCGTGGCAGTAAAGGCCGATGTGAACATGGCCAGGGTGCCAATACCGTATCCCCACCAGCCTCGAAAACGCCTTGCCTGGCGTGCCATCACCTCGCGGCCCGCCACCAGTAGCATGATCAGCGCCATCAGAGCCACCCAATGCAGGGCAGCGTGCTCGAACAAGGTAGTCAGCACCAGTCCGATGAGCAGCAACTGGATCACGGTGCGCGCCGCTGCCACCAGCAGGCCCTTGGAGAGGCCCATGCCCACGCGACTCGTCAACAGCGCCAAGGCCATGACCAGCAGGGTAGCGATGCTCAGATCCCAGGGGGAAAGATGTATCACCTCCATGTTCAGGCCCTCGCTTCCAGCGCGGGTTCGGCCAGCCGCCCCCGTTCCATCATCAGCAGACGGCCACCCAGTCGCTGGCGCTGCTCATGGTCATGGCTGACCCAGATGGTGCCGGCCTGTCGTTCAGTCATATATCTCCTGACCAGGGACTCCATGCGCAGAGTATTGTCAGGATCCAGGTTGGCCGTGGCCTCATCCAGGAGCAACACTCGAGGACCATTGCCGAGCATCCGGGCCAGGGCCAGGCGCTGACGCTCGCCACTGGAGAGGCGCTCCACCTCCCATTGGCGCACGTCCGACTGGAACCCCAACTGCTCCAGCCAGTCGTCCTGAACTCCCGTGAAATGCGCATCCACGGTATCCGCCCACCACACGGGCTCTGCCGGCAAATACCCCACCTGGCGGCGCCAAAGGGCGGGGAGAATGGTTTCCCGCAACTGGTTGTCCAGCCATACCTGGCCACGAAGGGGATCCAGATCGGCAATAGCCCTGAGCAGCAGCGACTTGCCGGCTCCGGAGGGCCCGGCGATGAGCAACAGTTCGCCAAGCGCCAGTGACAAATCAACCGGCCCCATGTGATCGGATTGCAATCCAGTCAGTTGAAGCAGGGGGCCATCGGTGACGGCAAATGTAGGCGCATCCATGCGGTCAGTATACCGACAGGTTTTGGAAAATGGGGCACCGGTTTCCACCCGGGACATCCTGCCGAACCAGGCAGACTATCCGTTATACTGCACCCCGCCATTCATCATCGGCTGTCGGGTGCCCGTTTTTACACGGGAGAATCGGGAATGCGGTGGGGTGATCGATCCACGATCACCGAGTCCGCAACGCGCCCAGCGCTGTGAGGGGGACCGCGGAGACATCATGCCACTGCCATGCGCGGGAAGGCGTTTCCACGGGACGAACCCGAGTCAGAAGACCGGCCCGACAGCTTCATTATGCGGCAGCAAGGCCGGGCTGCCGTCCCACCTGCTTGAACAAGGGGAATAACATGCAGGCTGGTGATTCAAACCACGAACCTCACCGTTTCACACAGGCCGAACGCGAGGCCATCTACCGCAATATGCTCTGCCGGCGGGACGTGCGAGGGCAGTTCCTGCCCGACCCGGTGCCCGATGATATGCTGGCCCGGATCCTGACGGCGGCCCACTTTGCTCCCTCGGTAGGCTACATGCAGCCCTGGAGTTTCGTGGTCGTCAAGGATCCGCAAATCAAGGATCGGGCGCATCAGGCGTTCACCCGTGCCAATGAAGAGGCAGCGGGGATGTTCGAAGGCGAGAAACAGGAAACCTACCGCAGTCTGCGCCTGGAGGGCATTCTGGATGCCCCCATCAATCTGTGCATCACCTGCGACCGGGAGCGTGCCGGCCCGGTGGTGATTGGTCGCACCCACGACCACCGAATGGACCTTTACAGTGTGGTCTGCGCCGTGCAGAACCTGTGGCTGGCCGCCCGCAGCGAGGGGCTGGGCGTGGGCTGGGTGAGCATCTTTCGGCCGGAGGACATCCGCGAGGTACTGAATCTACCTGACGAGATCGTCCCCGTGGCCTATCTGTGTATTGGCCGTGTCAGCCACTTCCACGACAAACCTGAACTGGAAGCCGCAGGCTGGCGCCCTCGATTGCCTTTGGAGCAGTTGATCCATATGGATGGCTGGGGGCATGCCCCCGCCCCGAATGACGACCTGGTCAAAGCGGTTCGGGCATGCCAGGCCAAGGCAACCCGCTCTGAAGTCCCCCTTTAACTCCCCTGCATCCAGGGGGGCTTCACCCCCTGGATGCAGGGAGTCAGGGCAATCACAGGGGATCCTGAACAGAAATGTGGTTTACACTGGTGCAATGACATCCATTCAA
Source organism: Ectothiorhodospira sp. 9100 (assembly GCF_022227565.1). Taxonomy (NCBI): domain Bacteria; kingdom Pseudomonadati; phylum Pseudomonadota; class Gammaproteobacteria; order Chromatiales; family Ectothiorhodospiraceae; genus Ectothiorhodospira; species Ectothiorhodospira sp. 9100. Next base: position 49,142 of record NZ_JAJNAN010000011.1, on the reverse strand, counting down.
CCCGCCACACACGACCCCGGCCCTCGCATATGGGTGGACGCGGATGCCTGCCCCGTGGTGATCAAGGAGATCCTGTTTCGTGCGGCACAACGCACCCGAATCTCCGTCACCCTGGTAGCGAACCAATTCATCCAGGTACCGCGTTCACCCTTTATCAAAACCCTACAGGTGGGATCCGGCTACGATGTGGCGGATAACGAAATCGTGCGCCGGATCTCCTCGGGGGACCTGGTCATTACCGCCGACATCCCCCTGGCCGCCGAGGTACTGGACAAGGCGGGACAGGCACTCAACCCGCGTGGTGAGTTGTACACCCGGGACACAATCCGCCAACGCTTGCAGATGAGAGACTTCATGGACACCCTGAGGGCAAGCGGCGTCGACACCGGCGGCCCGCCAGCCCTCAGCCAGGGTGACCGGCAAGCCTTTGCCAATCAACTGGATCGATGGCTGCAACGAAACGCCGGGGCTTAACCCAACCCCCTACCCTCCCCTCCTTAAGGAGTTCCTATGAGATTCGCCCGTTCCCTACCCCTGATCGCCGCCGCCACCACCTGGCTGATGCTATCAGCCTGCGGTGGAGAGGAGCCCGCCGCGCAAGTCCCCCTGATGGTACTTGCGTCCCAACCCGCCAGCCATGATGGCCAAATGATCACCACTCAGGGTGTGGTGCGCTACGTGGAGGACCCCCTGCACTACTGGATCGAGGATGAGCAACTGCGTCGCGTGGGGGTTGAACCGGACGATATGATCGCCCCTCACCTGGGTGAGACCGTCAAGGTGACAGGCCGTTTTCACTACGCCCCCGAAGAAGGGCGCAGTCTGCAGCTGCATCAAGTGGAACCATTGGAGTGAATGCCACCCCGCTGCCGCCCTTGGGACAACCTCGCTAACGGGGCAACCCAGGGGAGGGGGCGATCAGCTCAGTGGGTCAGATCCTCGATCTGCTCCACGAATACGTCCATGCGAGAGGGGATCACCAAGGGGCCAAACTGGTTGAACACCGGCACATCGGAGGCATCACGACCATACCCCAGACGTACCCGTCCAACCTGCGTTTCCGCCTGAGTGGGGTCGAAGGTAAACCACTGCCCGCCCACATAGGCTTCGAACCAGGCATGGAGATCCATGGGTTCCAACCGATGCAGATAGCCCACCACATAGCGCGCCGGGATACTCAGACTCCGGCACAGTGCAATACCCACCTGGGCAAAATCGCGGCAAACCCCGTTGCCTCGCTCGATGGCCTCCCGCGCCGAGATCGGAGCAGGATCGGAATAGGTGAGATACGTCATGTGGCGATGGGTCCAGCGAGTGATGGCATCCACCTGATCGTACCCCGGAATCTTGCCCTGCACGATCTGTGCGGCCTGCTGACCCAAACGATCCGAGTCGCAATAGCGGCTCGGAGTCAGATACATGAGCGTATGATCCGGCAAGTCCTGCACCAGCACAAACGGCGCTCCCGGCACTCGCTCCAGCCTGTGGGGCACCTGCACCTCTGACTGCACCTGCACCTGGAAATGCCCGGGCGGCGCCGTCAAACGTTGCCAAAGATTGCCGTACATATCGGTATATTCGATGATCGGCATGCCAGGTGAGACAGTATAGCGGTCCTGGGCCACCCACTGGTGTGCATCGCTACGCGGTCGCATGAGCAACAACATGGGACTCTCCACCTGGAAGTCCATCTCAAGGGTACAACCCACCCGCAACCACATAGATCGACCTCCCGGGGTCGTTGCCAATATACAGGGCGCCCGCCGGATGCAGGGCACCCTGCTAGACCGGGCTCACCACCCGTTCATCAGTGTACTCCTCTGCCGGGGACGAAATCCCAGGAACATGCGGCATTCAGACGCTCGAATGCAGGATGACGGCAGGTCTCGTGCTTTCATCATCTATGACAGCATATTTCTCAACATGGAACGTACCTCCTCGCGAACGATTTCGCGGATGCGCTCCTCCGAAACAGGTGATTCTGGCGGCGGCAATGCCTCCAGGCGCGCACTGATCATGGATGCCACGATGGCGTCCAGGCTGCCAGCGGAGGCGCGGTCCTCTGAAGGGCTCTCGGGCTGCGATGCACTTTCCGGCTTTGCGGCCATGTCTGCTTCCTCGTCTGAATCCTGCGGTGTCATGGTCGGTTCCGGCTCCGGTTCCGGCTCCTGAGTCGGTTCTGGTTCCGGAGCCGCTTCTGGTTCCGGCTCTGGCTCTGGCTCTGGTGCCGCTTCAGGAATCATCCCCGGGTGCAACGGAGTGGGGGTGGATGCCGACTCGCGCTTGGGCTCGGACTCAGCCTCCACCATATCCAGCAAGGCCTCCTCGGGATCCTGAAAGGGCTGGCCATTGTCGACATCGTCATGGTCCTCGGGAGGTTCATCAATGACGAATCGATTCAACTCACCGTTCTCAATCCATTGCGCCCACTGCTCGTACAGGGCCTCCTTATCGTCTACCCCCTCTACATCGCCGGAGATAAAGGAAGATATATCCTTGACGTGGTATTTTCGCTGTACGTAATCCGCCAGCAGCGGGCCTACCTCCTCGCTACCGCGGGTCAGGGCCACCAACCTCATCAAACTCTCGGATTTGGCACTCATCTTCTGTTTCCTTGGTCAGTCATGAAAGGCACTCACCCCAGGTTAGCGGCATCAGGGGCTCTGGGTTAAGTCCATTGCTTTTACCCGCCTGCCGGGGCCGTTATACTGCCCTCCTGCGGGTGCATCATGTGAGTAAGGCACCGAACCTGCAATCATCCCGCCCGGGTGGCGAAATGGGTAGACGCAAGGGATTTAAAATCCCTCGGCCTCAGGCCGTGCCGGTTCGAGTCCGGCTCCGGGCACCATATTCCATCGGATCAATCCAAATGGATACCACGGCGGCAGGCAGCCTCACCGGATACCGCCGACCGATGCGCTGGAGGTGATCCAAATGAACAACATCGTTGCCTGCATTGACGGATCCCGCGCTTCGCCATCCGTATGTGATCACGCGGCCTGGGTGAGTCGGTGCATGGATCTTCCCGTGGTGCTGCTCCATGTGAGCACTCAGCCGGAAACCTCCGGTACTCGACCGCCCCCCCAGGAACAGGCGCAACAGCAAGGACGTCAGTTGTCTCAAAAACAGGGCCAGACCCTCCTGAACGAGGCCTCGGATCGACTGATGCGCCAGGGCATCCTGGAACCGGGCAATCTGCTGCGCCAGGGCGATATTGCCCAGATGCTTCAGGAACTGCAGCACGAGGCCCGCATTGTGGTGGTGGGCCGCCAGGGAAATCACTCCAAAGGCGACATGCAGCAGGTGGGCCGCCACCTGGAAACCATCATTCGCACCCTGGGCACACCCGTGTTGATCGTCCCGGAACATTACGCCACCCCGCAGCGTTTCCTGATCGCCTACGATGGCAGTGAAGCAGCCAACAAAGTGGTGGCCCGGGTAGCGCAAAGCCGGCTGCTCAGCGGGCTGTCAGGGCATCTACTCATGGTCAGCAAGGATAACGCCGACAATCGTGCCATGATCCATGCGGCACAAAGCATTCTGGAACGCAAGGGCTTCACCATGCGCGCAGAGGTCCGCACCGGTCCCGTGGAAGAATCCTTGACTGCCTATCAGGAGGATCACGACATCCAACTGACGGTGATGGGTCCCCTCGGACATTCCAGGGTCCGACAGTTCTTCGTGGGCAGCACGACCACGCGCATGCTGAAGAGATCCCGCACACCGCTACTGATCCTGCGCTGACATCCCGTCCCAGACCCCGAGACACCCTTGTACCGGGGTGAACCCTCATCCTGGCAGACAATCCATGCGATTCGCCAAGAAACAACCCAAAAACGCCTCACCCCAGCCAGCGAGACATCCCTGGCTGCGCTCCAGGCAACCCACCTATCGCATTGCCGCCGTGGGCGTGGGGCTGCTGATGCTGGCCGGGCTGGGCGTCTATATCGGCGTGGGCTACCTGGGGGGCATACCCCAGCAACTGGTGCTACTTTTTTCAGCTCCGGGCATCCCCATGGGGTGGTGGTTCCTGACCATGTCCACATGGAATGCTGGCCCCATCAACAGCCTCATCATCCAGGGTGCCACCGGTGCCTGCCTGATGACCCTGGGCATTCTCATCCTGTTCGGAGCCTATGGGGGGATATTCCTTGTCAGCCTGGGCCTGATGCTATTGGCCTGTTTTCACTTCTACCTGGCCGTGCGCAGCTTCCGACGTCGGCTTTGATCACACCTGAAACCCGCAGACCCCACATCATGCGTATTGCTCTCATTCAACAATCCAACACCGACAACACCCAGGCCAACCTGGACAAAAGCCTGCAGGGCATCCGCCAGGCAGCTGAACAGGGAGCCCGGCTAATCATCCTGCAGGAACTGCACACGGGCCCCTATTTTTGCCAGACGGAGGATACCCGGGTGTTTGATCTGGCCGAACCCATCCCCGGCCCGACCACCCAAACTCTGGCGGAACTTGCGGCAGAACTGGGCGTGGTGATTGTCGGCTCGCTGTTCGAGCGACGTGCTGCTGGCCTCTACCACAACACCGCTGTGGTGCTGGACAGCGATGGCCGCTTGGCCGGATGCTACCGCAAGATGCATATCCCGGATGATCCGGGGTATTACGAGAAGTTTTACTTCACCCCCGGGGATCTGGGCTTTCATCCCGTGGATACCTCCGTGGGACGCCTGGGGGTGCTGGTCTGCTGGGATCAGTGGTTCCCCGAGGCCGCTCGACTCATGGCCCTGGCCGGCGCTGAATTACTGATCTATCCCACGGCCATTGGCTGGGACCCGTGCGACAACGCAGAGGAACAGGCTCGCCAACGGGAGGCATGGATGACCGTGCAACGCGCCCATGCGGTGGCCAACGGGGTGCCTGTGGCCGCCTGCAACCGGGTGGGCTTTGAAGCCGACCCATCCGGCGTGGGGGCCGGAAGCCAGTTCTGGGGCAGCAGCTTCGTCTGCGGCCCCCAGGGAGAATACCTGGATCAGGCCTCCACCGATGAAGAGGCCTGCCTGCTGGTGGATGTGGATCTGGCGCGCGGCGAGGCCGTGCGGCGTATCTGGCCATTCCTTCGGGATCGGCGCATCGATGCCTACGGCGACCTGCTCAAGCGGTATCGTGACGCCTGAGTGGATCCATAGCGAAATTTCCAGCCCTGGATCCACTCTTATCAACGACACGACGCCCATTTACCGTTAGAGTGAGGGGTTGCTGTAACAACCCAAGGAGGTTTTAAAGATGAATTTTGAAGAAATGAAGAACATGGGTTCCAACGACCGCATGATCCGTGTCGTGGTGGGCCTGGTGCTGCTGGCCCTGGTTTTTGTCGGCCCTCAAACCCCTTGGGGCTGGATCGGCCTGATTCCTCTGGCCACCGCCACCATCGGTTGGTGCCCGGCTTATAACTTGCTGGGTATGAATACCGACTCCGACAAGGACGCCTGATTCGCTCACAGGATCAACAGGCGACCCCGATCCCCCACTTGCGGGGATCGGGCGCGTAAACAAAAAGGGCACGGTATAATCGGCAGCCTGTTGAAACACACCACGGCCGCGCGCATACCGAATGCCACAAAACAGCCTCTCCAACCCGCTTGATACACTTGAACTCCCCACCGCCGGCCACTCTGCCCGGTGGGGAGGCCTTTCCGGCTCTGCCCTGTGGTTGGCTGTCGCGGAAGCTGCCCGTCGGCACCGTGGCGTTTCCCTGGTTATCACACCAGACACCCAGACTGCCGAGCGCCTGGAACAGGAACTGGATTTCTTTCTTGCTGGAGAGCAAGTACCGATCCTCTCCCTACCGGATTGGGAAACCCTGCCCTACGATGTCTTCTCACCCCATGAGGACATTGTCTCCCGCCGACTGGAAACCCTTTACCACCTCCCTGCCCTGAAGCGGGGCGCTCTAATCATTCCCATCACCACTCTCATGCAGCGCCTGCCCCCCCGCGCCTGGCTGCAGTCGGAGTGTCTGATGCTGCAACAGGGCGAACGGATCGACCGGGACAAACTCAGGGAAGGTTTCGAACAGGCAGGCTATCAGCACGTGAGCCAGGTCATGGAACACGGTGAATATGCGGTGCGCGGCGCCTTGCTGGATGTCTACCCCATGGGTAGCGATGCCCCCTATCGCATCGATCTACTGGATGATGAGATCGAGACCATCCGCACCTTTGATCCGGAAACCCAGCGCTCCCGTGACACCATCCGCGAGGTGCGCCTGCTCCCTGCCCATGAATTCCCCCTCAATGAGGCCGGTATCAAGGCCTTCCGCCAGAACTATCGCACCGCGATCGAAGGAGACCCCCAGGCCAGCCATGTCTATCGGGAGGTCAGTCAAGGGGCGGCACCGGCGGGCATCGAGTACTATCTGCCCTTGTTTTTCGAACGCATGGAAACCCTCTTCAACTACCTGCCCGACAACACCCTGGCGATCCATGTCGGCGATACGCTCAGTGCCGCGCAGGCATTTAATGATCAAGTAACCCATCGTTACGAACAGCGCCGTCACGACCGGGAACGCCCCCTCCTCCCTCCCGATACCCTCTTTCTCAATGTGGAGGAGGTGGCCAATGGTACGCGCGACTGGCCCACACTGGGCCTGACCAGCGAGTCCGTGCAGGACGATACCCCGGGCAATGCCCAGGACGCCGATGCCCGCCCCCATGGCGATCTGCGACTGCAGGTTCGTCAGACTGAACCTGCCAAGGCGCTCAATGACTTTCTCACGGATTTCCCAGGCCGGGTGCTGCTCATGGCGGAATCTCCCGGGCGTCGCGAGGTGCTTCTGGACACCCTGCGCCCCTTCGGGATCATCCCGCATCATGTGGATGCCTGGGCCGATTTCCTGGCATCAGACGCCTCGCCCGCCATCACCATCGGTCCCTTGCAATCCGGCCTTTGCCTGCCCGGTGGTGGGATTGCGGTACTCACCGAATCCGAACTCTTCGGTGAAAAGGCCCGTCAGGAACGCCGCCGCCGCAAACCTACCCGGGATGCGGACGCGGTGGTTCGCAACCTCACCGACCTGCATGCTGGCGCCCCCGTGGTTCACGAGGACCATGGCGTGGGGCGCTATCTTGGGCTACAGAAGATCACCGCCGGCGGGCAGGAAACGGAATTTCTCACCCTGGAATATGCCGGGGGCGACAAGCTGTATGTGCCGGTGGCCTCGCTGCATCTGGTGAGCCGCTACACCGGGGCAGACCCGGAACATGCCCCGCTGCACAAGCTGGGCACCGAAACCTGGTCCAAGGCCCGGCGCAAGGCCGCGGAAAAAGCCCGGGACGTGGCCGCCGAACTCCTGGACATCTATGCGCGCCGGGCGGCACGTCAAGGCCATGCCTACCAGGCACGGGGAGAAGAATATGCCGCGTTCGCAGCGGCCTTCCCGTTCGAGGAAACGCCCGATCAGCTCAGCGCCATCGATGCGGTACTCGATGACATGGCCTCCGAGCGTCCCATGGACCGGGTGGTCTGCGGCGACGTGGGCTTTGGCAAGACCGAAGTCGCCATGCGCGCGGCTTTCGTGGCCATCCAGGGCGGCAAGCAGGTGGCGGTACTGGTGCCCACCACCCTGCTGGCCCAGCAGCACGACCAGAACTTCCGCGACCGATTCGCCGATTGGCCCGTTCGCATCGAATCGCTGTCCCGCTTCGGTTCTCAGAAACAGCACCAGGAGGCCATGAAAGGGCTTGAGGATGGGCGTGTGGACATCGTCATCGGCACTCACAAGCTGATTCAGGGCAATCTGCGCTTCAAGAACCTGGGGCTGGTGATCATCGACGAGGAGCAGCGCTTTGGGGTGCGTCATAAAGAGCGCCTCAAATCCCTGCGGGCAGAAGTGGACATGCTCACCCTCACCGCCACGCCCATTCCCCGCACCCTGAACATGGCACTGTCGGGACTGCGCGATCTGTCCATCATTGCCACGCCGCCGGAGGAGCGCCTGACCATCAAGACCTTTGTCAGCCAATGGAACAGCGCCCTGATTCAGGAGGCCTGTCTGCGGGAGATCCGCCGCGGTGGGCAGGTGTATTACCTGCACAACGAGGTACAAACCATCGAAAAGGCGGCTCGGGAACTGCAGGAGTTGATCCCCTCGGCCACCATCGGCATCGCCCATGGTCAGATGCGGGAGCGGGAACTGGAACAGGTGATGCTGGACTTCTATCACCGCCGCTATAACGTCCTGGTGTGTACCACCATCATCGAAACCGGTATCGATGTGCCCACTGCCAATACGATCATCATTCACCGAGCGGACAAAATGGGGCTCTCACAGCTGCACCAGTTGAGAGGACGTGTGGGGCGCAGCCATCATCGGGCCTATGCCTATCTGATCACCCCGCACCCATCAGGCATGACCAAGGATGCCATCAAGCGCCTGGAAGCCATTGAATCCCTTGAGGATCTAGGCGTGGGCTTCACCCTGGCCAGCCATGACCTGGAGATCCGCGGCGCTGGGGAGTTGCTGGGAGATGAACAGAGTGGGCAGATTCAGGAAATCGGCTTCACCCTGTATAACGAGTTGCTGGATCGAGCCGTCAAGGCCCTCAAGGAGGGCAAGGTCCCGGACCTGGACCACACCACATCCGACACCACGGAAGTGGATCTGGGGCTGCCGGCGCTGCTGCCCGATGACTATGTGCCCGATATCCATACTCGCCTGATCCTCTACAAGCGGTTGTCCGCCTGCCAGGACACGGACCAGCTTCGAGAGATGGAGGTGGAGATGGTGGACCGTTTCGGGCTACTGCCCGCCCAAGCCAAGAACCTGGTGGAGACCACGCGCCTGAAGCTGAAGCTGCAGCCTCTGGGTGCGCGCAAACTGGAACTGGGACCCAAGGGTGGCCGGCTGATATTTCATCCCCACCCCCCGGTGGATCCCATGAGCGTGATCCAGTTGGTTCAATCCCAACCCGACACCGTCCGTCTGGATGGTCAGGACACGCTACGATTTACCGCCGAGATGGAGAGCCTGGATCAGCGCGTCGAGGGGATAAGCCGCCTGCTGGCACAGTTGCATATCAAGCAGGAGACAGCGGCCTGACGGCTGGCCCTCACCTCATGCCCGCCCGTAGGTATCCTCAAACCGGACGATATCATCCTCCCCAAGATAACTCCCTGACTGCACCTCAATGAGTTCAAGGGGAATCTTGCCGGGATTCTCAAGCCGATGCGTAACCCCCAGGGGGATGAACGTGGACTGATTCTCGGTCAGCACAAACTGCTCATCCCCCCGGGTGATACGCGCAGTGCCCCTCACCACCACCCAGTGTTCGGCACGGTGATAGTGCATTTGCAGTGACAGTGTCTCACCCGGCTTCACCGTGATCCGCTTTACCTGGAAACGCGAGGCCATGTCGATCTGCTCGTAACTCCCCCAGGGACGTGCCACACAGCGGTGATTCTCCGACTCCTCCCGTCCCTCAGCCTTCAGACGCGCCACCACCTCTTTCACATCCTGGCTGCGATCCTTATGCATCACCAGAACCGCATCGGAAGTCTCCACCACGATCAGATCCTCAACACCCACAGCCGCCACCAGCCGGTGGTTGCTGTGCACGTAGCAGTTGCGGGCCCCCACCATCATCACATCGCCCACAGCCACATTGCCATCACCATTTTGCTTCCCTACCGACCATAAGGACTCCCAGGAGCCCACATCACTCCACCCGGCCTCCAGAGGAACCATTACTGCCCGGGAGGTTTTTTCCATGACCGCATAATCAATGGACTCGGAGCGACAGACCGTGAACGCCTCCCTGTCCACTCGCAAGAAATCCAGATCCACCTGCGTGCTTGCCATGGCATGACGACATGCCTCGAGGATGTCCGGCGCATGCTGCTGCAGTTCCTCCAGATACACCGATGCACGGAACACAAACATGCCGCTATTCCAGTAATAATCTCCGGAGGCCAGATAATCTTCGGCAGTGGCCTGATCGGGTTTTTCCACGAAGGCCTTGACCGAGGCCCCCAAGCCTTCCTGTGTCCGCTCGGCCAGGATATACCCATAGCCCGTATGGGGCTCCGTGGGGACCACACCAAACGTGATCAGACCTCCCTGTTCAGCCAGGGACACCGCTTCCTCCAGCGCTTTCTGGAAGGCCTCGACATTGGAAACCAAGTGATCCGCAGGCATTACCAACAGGATGGGGTCGGACCCGGAGGCCGTCTGTTCCAACGCTGCCAGCGCCACGGCTGGCGCGGTGTTTCGGCCCACCGGTTCCAGGATGATCTGCCCCGGCTCGTTTCCCATTTGTCGTAACTGCTCGGCCACCAGAAACCGGTGAGCATCATTACAGATGACTACCGGTGCCCCCATGGCCGATGCGTCAGGCAGCCGCGCCAGGGTCGCCTGGAGCATCGTCAGCGCCTGCCCCGTCAGCGGCAGAAACTGCTTGGGAAAATGCTGCCGGGACATGGGCCACAGCCGGGTACCGGCACCTCCAGAAAGGATCACAGGAATGATGCCCACAGAACTCTCCATATTGGTTGTTTCCAGTTATCGTCGGTATTGAAGTGAAGACATGAACGTCAGCGGTCCGCCCCATGAATCGTGGCCCCGGCTCGCGATTCACGATGATGTGGGCTGCATTGCAGGTTGCGGGGGAGATGAACGCATGGCTCAAACATACACAAAGCGGGGGCGTACTGCACCCGCGAAATCCGCAGAATCGCACGGGGCCGCTCCCCTGCATGCCCCCGCACACAACGCACAAGGGACCCTTGCGGGTCCCTTGTGATACTGCTTCAGATTGTCAGCGGGCCAACAGGCCCCTTTCAATCTTAACTTTCTGCTGCCTCAAGGGCAGCATCATCCTCGACATCACCTGCAGAAATGTCGGGGTCCACCTGAGTCTCGCTCAACTCAGCATCGGCTTTGGATGGCTCCCAGCCCTCACGCCGCTGAACGCGGTTGAGTTCGGGATAATCCGCCAACATCTGAGCACGATCGAGGGGCAGTTGCAGGCCATTATGGCAGGTAGCGCAATTGGCCTTGGGCGCATCACCCAGGGGACCAAGCCGCGAATCCGGATACACCGGCTGCAACGGGTTCAGATAACCCACATTCAACGCCCGTACCATCTCGATGCCGTGCCATGCCGTCACACGCTGCGGCGGGCTGGCCTGCCAGTCCGGGAAGTTGTTCGTGTTATGGCAGGTCGTGCAGTTGGCACCCAGCGCCTTGGAGAAGTGGATCATCAGACCATGGTTCCACTCGGCATCCTTCAGGTTGTAGGGATTATCACCCATGGGCAAGGTGGAACGCGGCGTGATCCGCAGGCCCTGCGGATCCTCAGCCAGGAACCGAGTGAACACGTCATTCGGCAACGAAGCGGAGGCTACGTTCGGACCTGACAGATTCTGACCCATGCGACTGGCGGCAACGCCACCGGCCTGTTTCGGACCATGATCCTCAAACCAGATCTGATCCGGGACCGGCTGTCCCATGTGACAGGTGTAGCAGGTCACACCCGTTTCACCCACGTGGGCATCCCACTCGGTGTTGATGGTTTTCACCATCTCCAACATGTTGCGAGACACGATCTTGGTGTAGATGTTCTCATCGGCGAAGTTGCCCGGTACATGGCAGTAGTTACAACCCTGTTCCGGCGCCACCCATGCGGTGATCGCGTTCATCAGGCGGTTGAACTCCCCAATGCTGAGATCACCCAACACTTCAACGCTGGTGTAGATATCTCCGGCCTTGGGGCCGGCACTGTTGGCCGGACTTTCGGCCTCAGGGATCACCAGGTCAACTCGCTTTCTGGCTTCCAGATGACGTTTGGTCACCTGTTCCATGCCCAGTCCGCGATAACCCTTCTGATCGGTATCGATTCCAACTGGCAGCTCACAGCCAGTCACCAGGAGTGCAGCACCCGTCAGTGCTGCCACTGTCACAGTTTTGCGCGTAATGGTATTCATTGAGACATCCCTTGAAGCGTGGCCGGATCTTCGACGGGCGGATAGATGTTCGGATACGACGGTGCGACGCCGTGATCAATCGCCCACATGTACCAGTTATCAACCACTGTGCCCGTAAGCAGAATGCCGATACCGCCAGTGATCGGGACCAGAACGGCGAACCACCAGGCCCAGCGGTGAATGGATTCCATGGTGGCGTTGAAGCCCATGGTCCAGCGCCAGAACAGGGCAGCCCGGTCGGAGGCCGTACCGCGGTCGGTGATTTGCTCGATTTCGCGCTCACCACCGTAGCGGCCCACCGCCAGCACCGTTGCACCGTGCATGGCAAACAGCAGGGCCGACCCATACAGGAAGGCAATGCAGAGCATGTGGAACGGGTTGTAGTACAGGTTGCCGTACTTCAAGGAGAAGGCAGTCGTCCAGTCCAGGTGAGGGAAGATGCCGAACGGTACTGCTTCGGACCAGTCACCCATCAACAGCGGACGGAAGAAGCCGAGGGACAGATACAGGAAGATCGCCGCCGCGAACGCCCAGGCCACATGAGTGCCCAGATTCAGCGCCCGTGCCCGACGATAGACACGTACCCACCACAGCAGGATCGAAGCCGTGAGGAAAAACCCTGCCATCAACCACCAGCCGCCTTCTGCCAGGGGCGGAATCCCCAGGCCATATTCAGCTGCGGGCGGTTCCAGACCCAGATAGAACAACTGACGAACAAACTGCGCAGGATCCCAGTTCACCTGGGCCCAAAAGTTGAAACCAATGATCAGAATTGCGATCAAACCAAAGAGGATCGAGAACAGACCCGTATAGCCCAGATAGATGGGGCCAATTTGGGCGTTACCGAACCGACCGGCTAGATGCATCAGCATCGGCTTGCCGATTCGTTCCCGTTCGTTTTCCAGCGGGACGCCGGCCTCAGGCTCCGCCTGGACCTGCACTCGATTGAATATATTTTGATATTCGGCCATTGTGGTCCCCTTACATTAAGCCCAGATCGGAAGGTTAAGCCACCAGTTCCACCATTCCGGCCAGCTACGGGTCCAGAAGGGACCGCTCAGAATGATGCACACGGCGCTCCAGAAAGCAGCGTTCAGGGCCAGGAACAGACCCAAACGGTGGACGCCAAGGGCACCAATGGAGTAGCCGACGGTGTCACGGAAGAAGGTATCTTCGTATTCAGGAGTCTTGACTGGCTCGCCCTTCTTCGGATTGGTCACGGACAGGATCAGGCCGCCATGCAGCGACAGGGCCAGGGCCGTGGTGAAGAAGAAGGTGATGGCCAGCATGTGGGCCGGGTTATAGTGGAAATGCAGGAACTGGTAACCCACGTTGGACACCCAATCCAGGTGACTCATGATGCCGTAGGGGAAACCGTGACCCCAGGCACCCAGCAGAATCGGGCGGAAGACCACCAGCGTGACATAGGCGAAGATCGCAACACCAAAAGCGATCGGCACATGATAACCCATGCCCAATTTGTTACAGATTTCTACCTGGCGAAGTGCCCAGGAGACAAATGCGCCGATAGCGCACATGGTAATGAATTGCCATAGGCCGCCCTCGGTAAGCGGGGCCATGCCCAGACCATAACTCAAGTCAGGTGGGGCAATGCTGATCTGCCAGACATTCCAGGTTGGGCCCATCGCCGCGCCCCAGATGATCAGCAGCGTTCCCAGCACTGCGAAGATGGCCGTCAGCACACCAAAAAAACCGACGTAGAATGGGCCGACCCAGAAGTCAAATAGATCGCCCCCGATCAACGTCCCCCCGCGTACGCGGTATCTCTTCTCAAAGCTCAGCATGGACATTCCTAGAACCTCCGGTCAGAAGGCACCGGCCGGAGGTTCCGGCCGTTGCCCTATACTCTCAACACTCTGGTCAACGTATTGGCCCAGATGCCGGGCGGGATGCATATGGCGTAGCCATCCCGCCCGGGAGCGTGGGCATCAGACGTCTTCAGGCCAGGGTTGACTTGCCTGTCTGAGCCTGCACGGCGACCTGCTCGGTCGTGTCGACCAGAGAGGCGGTGTGCATCCAGTTGAAGCGCTCGGTGCTCAACAGGATGAAGTGGATCAGCAGAGCCAGCACGGCCAGGAATGCAAACAGGGCAACCAGCGCTCTGCGCGGATCGAACAGCAGCCAAACACGCCACATATTGAAATCTCCTATATTGGAAAGAAACTGCTTTTAATGCTTCACTTAAGGTACGGCTCAAGACTCGATTCGCCTTTCAGGCGAAGCGTCTTACCAAGCCACACCCCAGGGACGCCACATCCAAGCCAGAACGTGGGCCACAGCGGCAACCGCCAGGAAGCCCATCATGCTGGTCATGAAGACACCATGAAACTCCATGGCTTCCTCTTCGTTGAGCCCCGAGAGCGAACCTTTCGTTTCATCAACCATTTAAATACCCTCCAAATGAGCCTAATTGGCAAATACCGCGTTGACTCAACGCGATCACATACGTCGCAGTAAACCTTACACTACGACAAGTTCAACGATCGTGATCCAGCACAGGTAAAACCCGAAATCTGGTCGAAGCCATCCGAGAACGGCGGATTCGCCATCTCTGCAGCTTCCACCACGATCGACCCATAACCTCCCGAACGGGAGGCCATGATCGCCTCCGCCGAACGCTTGCTACTGTTCAGGCGGCGACAATCAAGAAAAGCCACGTTCATGCCACACCCCCGGCCGATACACTGGCCGCGCTCTGCGTCACCCGTTCCAGTGTGACGCGCTGCTCGCCTGCCTTGCGGGTCGCACCTTCAATGGTGTCCCGCAGGCGCTTGGCTGCAGAAATTCGCGTGAGCACGGGATACGAATCCACCAATTTGTCCAGTGCTGCCTTGGCATCATCATCCCAAGGCAGTTCTTGATGCATCCGCGTGGGCGTAGCATCCACCCGATCCAGATCCGTACCCAGCGGCAGAATATGGAACAGGGCATCAAACAATGCATTGCACACCTCCTGAACCAGGTAGGTGGCCCCGGCATATCCCATGAACGGCGTGCCCGTATGACGCCGCACGATGGCACCCGGGAAAGAAACCGGGATGTACATGGCCCGACCGCCGATCTCTGATAAGTACATGCGCTCGTTATAACTGCCGAACAACACCAGAGGCGTCTTCTCGTGTACCGCCTTGCGCACCGCCGCGTTGTCCGGCTTCACACCCGCACTACGCGAGAAGGAGAAGTGGCAGGGCATGCCCATTTCGTCCTCCAGGAAGTGCCGAATGCCACGGGCATAAGTATCAGTGGCCACGATGCCGAAACTGGCCGTGCCGAAGAAGTCCTGCGTCACCGACCGCCACAGGTCCCACAGAGGCTTGATGGTGGTGTGCTTTTCCTTTTCGATGAACGGTTGCGGATCCAGCCCCAACAACTCACCCAGCGTGTTCAGGAACTTGGTGGTGCTGTGCAGACCCACGGGCGCCTGCAAATAGGGGCGCTCCAGCGTCTCGCACAGTTGTCGCCCGAACTCCCGATACAGACAAACATTCACTTCGGCATCCGCAAGCCGGGGGACATCTTCCAGATGGCTACCTAGAGGAAACACCATGTTGACCTCGGCGCCAATGCCCTCGATCAAGCGACGAATCTCCGCAAGATCCGACGGCATATTGAAGTTGCCATAGCTCGGGCCAATGATGTTGACCCTGGGCTTTTCGCCCGCCTTACGGGCCTTCAACTCCGGAACCTTTTTCGGGCCATACTGTGTCCAGAGCCAATTCAGGGCACGGTCAGAGCACCGCCACTGGTCCTCATCGATGGTGCGGGGCAGGAAACGCTGGATGTTCGTCCCTTCCGGCGTTACTCCCCCACCAATCATCTCTGCAATCGAACCCGTCACCACCACGGCCGGCAAATCGGGATCCAGCGTCCCGTGGGCCCGCTTCATGGCCTCTTCGGTCCCGCTCTGACCCAGTTCTTCTTCGCCCAGACCGGTCACCACAATCGGCAATTCATGGGGCGGCAGGGCATCGGTGTAATGAAGTACGGATGTCACAGGCAGGTTTTCGCAGCCTACGGGACCATCGATGATGACCTGCAGACCCTTGATGGCACTGAACACATACACAGCACCCCAGTAACCACCTGCCCTATCCAGATCCTGCACCAGCATCAGAGTGCTCCCCCTTTTCTGGAGGCCTTGCGCTGCTTGGCCAGACGATCACGATATTCCGCCTGATCCTGGGGCACGTGGTCCCAGACACCGGCATTGGAACCTTGGCCCACATCCCCAAAGAAGGCTCTCATCTGATCGAAACGCGCCTGATTGCCCAGTGCCGCGTTGATCACCTGGGCCAGTGAACCGGCCCCCGCTGGGCCCATCAAGGGACGCGCGGAAATCAGGTTGGTGAAGTACAGAGCGGGAATGGCCTTCTCTTTGGCGTGTTGCACGACCGGCGTGGTGCCGATGGCCAGATCAGGGCCAAACTCTTCAATGGCCGCGATATCCTGCTCCAGCGTGGCGCGGTACTGGACATGCACCCCCTTCGCTTCCAGCCATTCCCGATCAGGCGCAGACCAAGGAGTTTTCGGGCAGGCAGTGCCCACATAGGGCACGTCCGCGCCGCTTTCGATCAGCAGGCGGGCTACCAGCAACTCGGAGCCTTCGTATCCGGAGACGGTGATGCGGCCCTTGACGGGCGCATGACTCAAGGCACTCTTGATGGCCGGCAAGAAGCGATTCTTGGATGCATCCACAGCGGCTTGCTTCACGCCGCAGGCCTGGCCGATGGCGTCCAGCCAGGCAGCCGTGCCGTCGTACCCCACGGGAGCGGAGCCGACAACCTCGCGGCCCGCCGCATTCAATTCGCGAACGGAGGCGGTGTAGAAAGGGTGAATGGCGGCGCCCACGGCGCAGTCGAGGGCGGCATACAACTCACGCCACTCACGCGTGGGCACCACCGGGCCCGTAGCGAGACCCAGAGGCTCAAGCATGGCACCCACTCCCATGGGGTCGGCCGGGAACATCTCACCCAGCAGAGTCACGGTAGGTTTGTCCTTGCGGCCTTCGCGAGGCGCCTGAACCGGGCCTTGTTCCGCCTCGCCCCGGGCATAGCGCAACATGGTGCCCGCCAGAAGATCCTTGGCCTCGGCATGGGTTCCAACACCAAAACCCGGAACATCCAGACCGATGATACGAACCCCGTTGATTTCCTTGGGCAGCAATCTGAGCGGTACACCGGAGGCTGAGGGTACACACAGATTAATGACGACCACCGCATCATTCACCGCAGGATCAGCCAACTGGTGGACAGCCTCACGGATATCTTCGAACAGCTTACCCGTGACCAGGGTTTCGGAGTCGAAGGGGACATAATTGACGGTGCGACGCGCACCGTAGAAATGCGATGTAAAGCTCAGCCCGTAGACGCAGCAGGCGGAACCAGAAAGGACAGTGGCCGTGCGACGCATGCGCAGGCCCACGCGCAGGGATCCGAACGCCGGGCACATGCTCTGGGGTTGATCATGAGGCCCCTTGGCCGATTTACCCGACTGTGAACCTTGGGCACTTTGCGTGGTCTCTACAGTCACGGGGATTGTTTCAACCGCCGTTTTCGTCGAGGCATTGTAAACCCCGGATGTGGACGCCCCCTCTCCCGCACCGGAGAGGGTTTCGGTGAGGCCGGCATCACCCGGGTGACCGCGATGTCCTTCAGACATCGTCATAAATCACCTCGAGAGACGGCTTCTTGACGATCGTGCCGCCATGCATGTCTTCCTGAGTGGCCGGTTCAAGCACCACGTCACGGCCGACTTCTTCGCTGGTAAACAACCCCAGAAGCTCATCCTGGCTCAGCGGGTTGGGATGTCTGGGTGGCGCCTCGGCAACCTGGGTCGCCAGTTCAGCGAACAAAGGCCCCCACTCCCCATCGGGGTGGGCCACGATCTGGTAGTTGGCGCTCTTGCGGCGGATATCTTCATTGGCCGGGATGGAGGCCAGGATCGGGATGTCAGCTGCCTTGGCGAAGGCCTGGGCCTCGCCCGTGCCGTCGTCCTTGTTGATCACGATGCCCGCAACCCCCACATTGCCGCCCAGGCGCCGGAAATATTCCACGGCCGAGCAGACGTTATTCACCACATACAGGGACTGCAGGTCATTAGAACCCACCACGATGACCTTCTGACACAGGTCACGGGCAATGGGCAGACCAAAGCCGCCGCAGACCACGTCACCCAGGAAGTCCAGAAGGACATAATCGAACCCCCACTCATGGAAGCCCAGTTTTTCAAGGATTTCGAAGCCATGAATAATGCCGCGACCCCCGCAACCACGCCCCACTTCAGGGCCGCCCAGTTCCATGGCGAACACGCCGCCCCGCTTGAAGCAAACATCACCGATCTCTACCTGCTCGCCTGCCTGCTTCTTCCGGGCCGCAGTATCGATGATGGTCGGGCAGGCGCGCCCACCGAACAACAGGGAGGTGGTATCACTCTTGGGATCACAGCCGATCAGCAGCACGCGCTTGCCTTGCTGAGCCATCATGTAAGAGAGATTGGAGAGGGTGAAGCTCTTGCCAATACCGCCCTTGCCATAGATGGCGATAATCTGAGTTTCTTTGGCGGAAGAGCTCTGCACGCTAACATCCCCTTCAGGCTGGCTGGAGTCCATGCCCGCTCCGGAACGGAGCTGACCACGGAGGCTTTCAAGTGAAACGGAGGATTGGCCGTCTGCCTTCTTCATTGGCCATCCCTCCAGTCGAGGATCATCTTCAGGCATTGAGGGTCACCAAACGCGATGCGATAGGCCTCATTCGCCTGGACAGCCTGATACCGATGGGTAATCAGGCCTTTCAAGGATAACCCACCCGACTCGATCAGCTTCTTGACTTCGATCAGATCCGCTGCGTGCCATTCAGCCGCGCATCGGATCTTTGCCTCACGCATGAAGGCGGGTGGAAACTCGAAACTCAGTGGCTGACTGTAGAACCCGGCCAGGATGACCTCGCCACCACGCGCCAACCGTGTGATCAGCGTATCCAGAATCTTCGAATCACCACTGACATCGACGATGCAGGGATAATCCCGACGTTCGTCCTTATCCGGATGAACCACCGTGTAGCCTTCGGCACCCTCTGCCCGTTGGGCATCCAGTTCCCAAACCATTGGCTGCCCACCCGCCGCGACGACAATCCGGGCCAGCAATCGACCCAGCACGCCGTGACCAATGATCAGCCCAGGCAGAGCCGCCTTGTCCAGGCCCTCCACGGGCTTGCCCTGGAAGATTGCATGATAGGCCGTCGCTGCCAGCGCCAGAAGGACACCCTCCTCACCCAGATCATCCGGCACCGGGACGACCTTGGCACCCGGCACCACCACCCGGGAGGCGGCCCCCCCGAACAGTCCACGGACTTCGCCATAACAGGCGGCACCCGGCACAAAGACCTGTTCGCCCACTCGACGACCGGAGTCCGGCCCGGCAGCGGCGACGCGCCCGACCGATTCATAACCGGGCACCAGGGGATAACCCATTCCGGGAAAGCTTGGCATCCGTCCAGTCCACAACAGGCGCTCCGTGCCGGTACTGATGCCACTAAAGGCAATATCCACGACCACGTCAGCATCACCCGGAGCGGAGAGATCCAGTTCACTGATCACAAGATGTTCGGGTTTTTCGATGACGACGGCTGTCGCTTTCATGGCAATTCGACCCGGGGCGATCTTGCCCCTACGAGATATGCGTGTAAGTCTAGCGTGACCCTAGAGGTTGTCAACCCAAACTAACACGGGCCCGATGTCATGGCTGGGCCAACATGACACGAGTCAATAAGGGATTCCTGGTATTCAGCAGGCGCACACGGCTAAACCCTGATTCTCTTAATAAAATTTCGATTTCAGCGGGCGTTCTGGGGCGCCCTCGCCCCATGGCGAACAGATAAACACCAAAATAGGCATCCCCTATGGGCTCGGCACCCCGGGTGCCGGACATCGGCTCCGCCAACAGCAGCGCGCCATCATCGGGCAGGGCTTCGCGCACAGCGCGAAGCAACCCCAGGATGTGGTCGTCATTGTGATCATGGACCACACGCACCAAGGAGATGAGGTCAGCCCCCCTGGGCAATTCATCCGTGAAGAAATCCCCGCCTACGGCAGTGGCTCGATGCCCCAACCCCTGAGCCTGAAAGGTTTCACGAGCCTGCTTGGCCACGGCTGGCAGGTCGTAAAGCACAAGCTCGATGTCAGGTGCACGGCGGGCCACCGCAGACAGGAATGTGGCATTACCGCCGCCAAGATCCATCAGTCGCTTGTATCCGGCGGGGTTGAAGGCATCGAGAATTTCTTCGGCCACCAGTTGCTGTGAAACCGACATGAGCTGGGTGTAGGGGGTGATCCGCTCGCCAGCCAGTGTCGTTGGCGGCGTGTCACCCGCATAGGCCCAATATTCACCCAGCCGGGTTTGCGGATAATGCCCACGCAACAGGCCCACGGGGTCCATGAGATCCTCGTAAAGCATGGCATGGTGATCCACCATGGCGGCAATGCCGGGATTGGCCATCATGGCGGCACCCTGCGCGCCGAGCCCATAACAGCCCCGCCCATAGTATTCCACCAGCTTCAGTGATGCCGCTGCCTTGAGCAACAGCAGGCAGTTTTCCTCGGGCATATCCATGTAACGCGCCAATTCCGGCACAGCTTGCGGCCCCTCCGCGTGCAGATGATCCAGCAGTTTGAGCCTCACGCAGGTATAAAGCACTTGCGAGTAGACGAACCCAGCCACGATATCGAACAGGTGGCGAGCCCGCCGGCGGGCGATGGGCCGCGTCAGAGGGAACGCAGCTGCCCAGCGCTGAAAGGCGGGATTAGAGAGGATGCGATTACGCAGCGACAGGAAACCGCCGCGCCAAAGTGCCTCGGATGGCGCACCTGTCGCCATCCGCTTCCAGTATCTTGTCATGGGAGTTGCCTGGGTTCAGGCGGCCTGCTGGGCCAGTTCCTTGGGCAGGAATTTGGAAGCCTGCTTCATGAGCAGCACCCGCAGTTCTGCCTCGCCTGGGCAAGCGGGAATGGAGTCCATCGCCTCTTCAAGCAGACGCTTCAGGCGTTCGGTGGCACCCTTGACACCCAACTGACGCACTGCATTGGGCCGGTCCAGGGCCTCGTCCTGACCCACCGGTTTACCCAGTTCTTCGGAATTGGACACCGCGTCGCGCAGATCATCCGCCACCTGGAAGGCCTCCCCGAGTTTCTCACCCAGGGCACGCCAGGGAGCCGGGTCCTCACCCGCTGCTGCGGCACCCACCATGGTGGCCGCTGCAAACAAGGCGCCAGTCTTGGCACGCTGGTACTCCGCCAGGTCCACCTTGGGTTCACACTCCCAGGCCTGACCCGCAATGATTCCCGAGGGCACACCCACTCCCTGCCCCACCGTGAGCAACAAGGGAGCAAGGCGCTCCGGTGAATTGGCCGTACCCCGCGCCAGCACCTCCATGGCCAGAACGATCAGGGCATCCCCGCCCAGCACGGCCAGGCGCTCGCCATACGCAGCATGAACAGAGGGCTTGCCGCGACGCATGTCAGCACTATCAAAACAGGGCAGGTCATCATGCACCAGGGAGGCGCAGTGCATCAGTTCAATGGAGGCCAGGGCGGCATCAGTGACTTCCGGGGCATCATCACCGCACGCCTGAGCCACGGCCAGCACCAATTGGGGGCGAATCCGGGCGCCCCCTGGAAACACCGCATAGCGAATCGCTTCAAGCAATAACGGCGGCCCTGCCGGCGACTCGCCATCAGCCAGAGCCTGTTCAAGTGCCTGCTCGATTCGCGTCGTGGCTTCCATGGTGTGCCTCCGCCCCGTAGTGTAAGGTTAGGTTGTCATTTATACGATTCGCTCAGCATAGACACAAGCCAGGGCCGAGTCAAAGGCGTTGGCCGAACGACAAGGAATCACATGGGCACACCCAATATTGCCATCATTGGGGCGGGCATCGCGGGCCTCTCCGCCGCTCTGGAACTGGCGCACGCCGGCATGAATGTCACCGTTCTGGAGCAGGCAGCCCGCCCCGGAGGGAAGATTCGCGAAGTGGGTGTCGGCGACGCTCGAATCGATGCGGGACCCACCGTATTCACCATGCGGTGGGTATTCGAGGAACTGTTCGATTCGGTTGACACATCCCTGACGGAGCATCTGCAACTGCAGCCCATGTCGATCCTGGCTCGCCACGCCTGGAGCGAGGATGAGCGCTTTGACCTGCACGCGGACCACAAGGCCTCGGTGGACGCCGTGGGCCGCTTCGCCGGTGCCGCCGAGGCCAAACGGTTCGAGCAGTTCTGCGAGCGCGCACGACGTACCTACCAGACCCTGGAAGGGCCGTTCATTCGCGGCACCCGACCCACGCCACTGAGCCTGGTCGGGCGCGCCGGCATCCGCGGCCTGGGTGGACTCATGCGCATCTCACCCTACGACACCCTCTGGCGCGCCCTGGGCCAGCATTTTCATGATCCCCGGTTGCGGCAGCTGTTCGGGCGCTACTCCACGTACTGTGGATCCTCCCCCTTCCTCGCACCGGCGACGCTGATGCTGGTGGCCCATGTGGAGCAGGAAGGGGTATGGATGGTGGAGGGCGGCATGGCCCGAATCCCTGAAGCCCTGGCGTCCCTGGCCCAAGCGCGCGGTGCCAAGGTGCACTACCGGACCCAAGTGGATGCCATCGAAACCCGTGGCGGCCGGGTCACGGGGGTGCGTCTGGCCGACGGCGAGACGCTGACCGCCGATGCGGTGATCTCCAACACGGACATTGCCGCCCTGAGCCATGGCCTGCTGGGTACGCAGGCCTGCCGTGCGGTGGCACCCGTGGCTCGCGAGGGACGCTCCCTGTCCGCCATGACCTGGAACCTGCGGGCACCCACTGACGGATTCCCGCTGCTGCGTCATAATGTGTTCTTCTGCCGTGATTATCCGGCCGAATTCGACCACATCTTCAAGCATGGCCGGGTGCCGGCTGAACCCACGGTGTACATCTGTGCCCAGGATCGTGGCGATCGGGACGGCAATGGGGTATCAGGCGACGAACGTCTGCTGTGCCTGATCAATGCCCCACCCATCGGCGACCACCATGCCTTTGATGAACAGGAGATCGCTCAATGCCAGGAGAATGCTTTCCGGGTGCTGGAACGCTGTGGATTACGGGTGAAACCGGGGACGGAGCAGCCCGTGGTCACCACACCCACCCAGTTCGAGGGACTGTTCCCCGGGACGGGCGGGGGGTTGTACGGCCAGGCCACACATGGATGGAGGGCCACGTTCAATCGCCCGGGGGCCCGCAGCCGGATTCCGGGCCTGTACCTGACGGGCGGGAGCGTGCATCCGGGCGCCGGCGTGCCCATGGCGACCCTCTCGGGACGTCTGGCGGCATCGGCCCTGCGCGAGGACCTGACTTCACGGAAACGGTAACTCCAGGGGGTTACCTGTGGTGGTACCTGGATGCCTTGAGCGATGACGGTCGCCACGGGATCACCCTGATCGGCTTCGTGGGTAGCGTCTTCTCCCCTTACTATGCCTGGGCCCGCCGCCGCGGCAATCCGGATCCGAATCACCACTGCGCCATCAATGTGGCCTTGTACGGCGACATGAAGCGGTGGGCCATGACGGAACGGGGGCGAGGCGACCTGGCACGGGACAGCCACCATCTGACCATCGGCCCCAGCAGCCTGTCCTGGGATGGTCAGGCACTGACAGTGACCATTGACGAGACCACCGCGCCCATCCCCTCAAAACTTCGGGGGCAGGTCCGCCTGACACCCCACTGTCTGACCGATTACAGTTTCGCCCTGGACGGCCAGGGCCTGCACCAATGGCGCCCCATCGCGCCCTCGGCACGGGTGGAGGTGGATCTGGAACAACCTGGTCTTCGATGGCAAGGGCCCGGATACCTGGACAGCAACCGCGGCGAGGAGCCGGTGGAAAAAGGCTTCCGCTACTGGGACTGGTCGCGCGCAGTAATGGAGAATCAGGAGACCATGGTGCTCTATGAAGCAGACCGCCGCGATGGTGGTCACAGCCTGCTTGCGCTGCGCTTCGATGCGGACGGAAAGGCACGGGAGGTAGAACCACCACCTGCCCATGCCCTGCCCACGGCGCGCATCTGGCGTGCCCCCAGGGCCACCCGCGCCGACGCGGGTAGCGCCGCGATCCGGCATACCTTCGAGGACACCCCCTTCTATGCGCGCTCGCTGCTGGATGCGCGCATCCATGGTGAGAAGGCCGTCGCTTTCCACGAGAGCCTTTCGCTGGATCGCTTCGATAACCCGGTCGTGCGTTTGATGCTGCCTTTTCGGATGCCCCGTCGGGCTCGGGGCTAACCCAGGGCCACGTCCCCGCGATCCCGGTTGCGGGCCAGGGCACTGGTCTTGGCAGCCGGACGCATGGAGCGATCCCGCTCCTCCAGACGGTGGAAAAGATTATGCAGCCACATCAGGCGGTGCTCGACCCGTCCCATGGCCATGGCGGTGGGACGGATGCTGTCCCGACCAAAGGGATGCTCACGCACCGCGTCCACCAGGAAACGATTGGCCTCCAGGGGTTCTTCCACGAGGATCCGATTCATCACGGCCAGTTGTTTGTCGCTGAACCGACGGAACATCTGGGTCAAGGCCCGGATCTTGCGGGATGGCGACACCACAGCGCGTTGATTGATGGAGTCCAGGCCGTTGCGTTCCACTTCCCGGCCGATCTCGGAATACAATGCCATGGCCGCCTGAATCCCGGGCCGGCATGAGGGCGGCAGGGTCTGAACGCCGACAGCACCCCGTTCATAGAGCCTGTCAGCGGCCTCCAGCAGACGCTGGATCACCTGCCCCACTTCTGGAGTGAATTGCGGATCGGCCAGGAAGGCCTCGACGTCGATACCGTGTTCCTCCATCCAGTTCAACGGCAGATAGATGCGACCATTGCGGGCATCCTCCCCCACATCCCGGGCGATATTGGTCAATTGCATCGCCACACCCATATCACAGGCCCGCGCCAGGGCATCAGGAGAACGCACGCCCATGACCAGGGTCATCATGGCCCCCACGGTGCCCGCCACTCGGGCACCGTAGGCCTCCAGTGAAGCCAGGTCCGGATAGGTTCGCCCACCCGTGTCCCACTCAAAGCCCTCCAGCAGGGCCTGCGGAAGAGCCTGCGGGATGGAGAAGCGCTGCACCACCCGGGCAAAGGCCCGGTCCGCGGAAAAGTTGCGGGGATTCCCCTCATAAATCCGATCGAGACGATCCTGCATGCGCTCCAGACCGTCACCACGACCATCGTCCAGATCGATGGCATCATCCGCAAGCCGGCAAAAGGCATACATGGCGGTGGCAGGCTCCCGGATCTGCCGGGGCAGGAACAGAGAGGCCGCATAGAAGGACCGGGAGCCGTCACACAGGAGAGATCGGCAGGCCGTCATGTCCGCGGCCCGCGTGGGTCGCTTGGTGGTGGAGGTCGCTTGCATCATCGGGCACCTTTCGCTTGGGCTGCATCCGGAACCACGCTGTCCAGCACGCGTGCCGAGGAGATCACGCCCGGCAGACCGGCGCCGGGATGCGTCCCGGCACCCACCAGGTAGAGTCCTTTCACGTCCTCGCTCTTGTTGTGGGGGCGGAATGCCGCACTTTGCAGCATGACCGGCTCCAGCCCAAATGCGGCGCCGCGGAAGGAGTTGAGATCGTCCTGGAAGTACTGGGGAGTGATCATATGGGAACTGATCACCTGCTGCTCCAGATCGGGCAGTATGCTGGAAGACAAGAATTCGGAGATTTTTTGACGGTAGGGCTCAGCCTGCTGCGCCCAGTCCACACCGCTTTGCATGTGCGGCACCGGCGAGAGGACATAGAAGGTGTCGCAACCTTCTGGCGCCAGGGAGGGATCGGTCTTGGTGGGCCGATGGAGATACAGGCTGAAGTCTTCGGCCAGAATCTTGCGCTGAAAAATGTCCTCGATCAGCTCCTTGTAGCGTGGCCCCAGAATGATGGAATGGTGCGGCACGTCCTCATAACGCTTTTTCGTGCCGAAATACCATACAAACAGACTCATGGAATAACGGGCCCGCTCAATGCGGCTATTGGTCCAGCGCTGACGGGCCGGTGACGGCACCAGGTTGCGATAGGTGGAGGCGGAGTCGGCATTGGATACCACAATGTCGGCGGATATGGATTCACCCGACTTCATGCGCACCCCGGTGACACGCCCGGACTGCACATTGATGTTGGCCACCTCCTGGCCGCAGCGCACTTCGTTCCCCTGCCCCTGAATGAGATCCACCAGTCCTTCCACCAGTCGGCCCGTGCCACCCATGGCAAAGTGAACGCCGTAGCGACGCTCCAGGTATGAAATCAGACAGTAGACGGATGTGGTGCGGAAGGGATTGCCCCCCACCAGCAAC
The DNA here is from genome assembly GCF_022227565.1 of Ectothiorhodospira sp. 9100. Lineage (NCBI taxonomy): Bacteria > Pseudomonadati > Pseudomonadota > Gammaproteobacteria > Chromatiales > Ectothiorhodospiraceae > Ectothiorhodospira > Ectothiorhodospira sp. 9100. Next base: position 22,823 of record NZ_JAJNAN010000011.1, on the reverse strand, counting down.
GGATGAAAGCTGAGCACCTCGCGTAGCCGAGGATTCTTGACATATTTGGCTACCAGGCCGTAAACGCTGCGATAGCTCTGCAACTTCACCAGATCGGGGACCACCTTGGCCATATCCAGCATGGAATTGAAGGGGACATGCGCCAGATCCTCGAAGCCCACCTTGTAATTGGCCTGACTGGCCTTCATGTAGGCGTCATAACCCTCCAGGTCCTCCGGCGCAAAGCGTTTGACTTCCTCGCGCACCTTTTCCACATCGGCCCAATAGTTGAAGACCTCGCCGTCGTGAAAACGAATCTGGTAGAAGGGATCCATGGGGCGCAGATCAATGTCATCCTCCATGCGCCGACCGCAGAGTTGCCAGAGTTCCTCAAGCACAAAGGGGGCGGTGACAATGGTTGGACCAGCATCGAAGGTGAAGCCGTCCTGGCGGAACACATAGGCACGCCCACCGGGCGCATCCAGCTTTTCCAGAACCGTCACCCGATAGCCCCGGGCACCAAGCCGGATGGCTGCGGCCAGCCCTCCAAAACCGCTGCCGATCACCACGGCATGCGGACGGGCATCATCAACGGAGGAGGATGAGATGGCAGGCTCGGCAACTGTGGTCACGGGCAACCCTATGAAGTGTAAGTCTTGCTCGGCAGTCTAGCAGGGGTCCCCACCCCTGACCAGACAGGAGAGTGGTGGAAAATCCCAGGTCAATTGACTTCGATTACACAAGAAGGATCAAGACACCCCCGAGGCGCCGCCCACCCCCTGACGAGCCACTTGCTGGGCCAGCAGGGAGGGCCTCTCCTCATGGGCCAGATGACCCAGCCCCGGCAGGCGCAACAGGCTTGAACCGGGTACCAGCGCCTGCACCCGCAGGGCCTCGGACAGAGGCACCATCCGATCCCGGTCACCGACAATCTGCGCCAGATCCACCGGCAACCTCGCCAGATCCCGCGCCAGGGGCTGCAGATCCCAGTGGTTCATCATCTTCAGCACCCCGGCCACATGCCCCGGATGACGGATCAACCGGCCATAGAACTCCGTGCCCCTCGGGTCCACAGTGGAGCCGGTGCCACGCAGCAGATCCTCCACCGCGCGGCGATCCGTGGCGCGCCAGGCCACCATTTGGGGCAGCATGGGCATCATGGATAACAATCGCGCGGTATTGGAAAACAATAAGGTCACCGCCCCAGGGAAGGGCAACATCACGCCATTGAGACTAATCAGGGTGCGGGGGCACACCCAGTCGTCCAGGCACAGGCGCGCACCCACAGCCGCCCCCGCGGAATGCCCGACCACCAGAGCGGGGCGTTCCTTCAGGCCCTCCAGCAACCGGCCCAAGGCACTGGCCATCCCGGGCAGTGTAAAGGGAGCGGGATCCTTATCCAGCGGGCGTGAAAAACCATGACCAGGCAAGTCGACAGCGATCACGGTGTGTTCACGGGCCAGTAGCGGCATCACATCTCGCCAGCTGTGGGTCGCCGCACCGGTACCATGGATGAGGAGTACGCAAGGCCCCTCCCCCATGCGCTGCACATGCCAGCGCACGCCGCCAGCCTCCACAAACCGACTGACGTGGCGATTGGGCCAATCCTTCCCTTCCCGCTCCCAGTCCGGCCAGTGGGTCATTTCGGTCACAACGTCAACACGGCATCAACTGCTGGCTGTCTGAACGGCGCTGGACAGGGTGGCGGCATCGGCATGGGGCAGTGGCAGATATTGCGCCTGCATGGCCATGGCCAGTTCCTGACCGCTGCGCTGCGGCCGTGGCGAGGTATCCACCAGAATGATCTTGAGTTGCTCCGCAGCCAGTTCCTTGGCAGCTGCCAGGGCATCCTCCATTGCCTTGGATCGCCCCTGACTGCCATCGCGAGCAATGTTGGCCCGGCCATCGGTGAGGAATACGGCCACGGGGGTTTCGCCACGCCGTTTCACCGACTCGGCCAGCTCGCGCACCGCGTCAATGGCAGAGGCCAATGGCGTCCCTCCGCCCCCCGGCAACCCGGCGAGGCTGCGCTTGGCGCGAACCAGCGAGCGCGTCGGTGGCAGCAGCAGATCGGCCTGCCCCCCCCTGAAGGCGATCAAGCCCACACGGTCACGACGGATATAACAGTCGGCCAGCAGCAACTCCACAGCACCCTTGGCCTCAGCGAGGCGATGCAGGGCCGCGGAACCGGAAGCATCCACCGCAAAGATGGTTGTGGTCTCAGTGCGTTGCTTGAAACGGGTGATACGAAAATCATCCCGGCGTACATGGACCCGCAGGCTCTTGGGAGAGCTGCCATCGGCCAGAGCCTGGGCCCGTCGAAGCGGCTGCCAGGGGGCAGCGGCACGCAAGGTCTCGATGACATTCAATCGGGCGCCGGCACGCAACTCCCCACGACGAGTGCCAATGGGACGCCCACGACGGTTGCCCTGCTGCAGTGCGCCGGCCTTGCCAGCGGCGGAGGAACGGGACCGGGCGCCCAACCCGGCCTGCAACTGCGCCAGCAAACCCGCCGGCAATGAGGCTTTGGCAGCTTCCAGCACGCGGTCTTCCAGGAGCTTGTCCAGCTCCGCAGGATCCTGGTCTTCCTGATCCTCTGGCTTCTGCTCCTCCTCAGGCGGCTCCTCTGGCGGTGGCGGCTCCTGCTCCTCGGGCATCTCTTCCTCGGAGGGTGGCAACATGGTGGCACGGGGAGCCAGCACCAAGCGGGCGGCCAGGGCTGCATCCTCTTCCGCTACCTGATTCCGACCATCCAGGGCCGCTGCCGCGCGCGCCGCGCGCAGGGCCAGGAATGGCACCCGCAAAGAGGCGATGCCCAGCGCCCGGGCCGTGCCACACAGGGCCTCCAGAATCTTGTCGCTCACCTCCACCTCGGGCAGGATTGCCCGAGCGCGGGTGACGTCTTCGCTGGTCCACAGGGGTTCGTCCATATCGCGCACGGCGATGGGGATCAGATCCATGTGGAAGGCCAGCCGATCCATCAGGACATCGGGCACCTGCTCTTCTTCGGACATCCCCTCATCCAGGGCCACCACCCCAAACCGGGTGGGCACGCGCATGCCCAGACCATCCCGCTCCAGGACCACTTCATGGGCATCCATCACGGCCGCAACGCGACCGGCCGTGGAGGAGGTCAGCCGCTCTGCCATGGCCATGACGGCCACCCCACCATCGCATTCTGCCAGGAGGCCGCGTTCGGCAATGGGCTTTCCTGCCTTGAGCGTGGCCGCCAGATCCAGGCCGCCGAGCAGACGGCCATCGGCAATATGCAGTGGCAGACGCCGCATGGGCGCCTTCGCGGGCAACAACTGGCGCAGCTGTTCCAGCCAGCGGTCACGCACCGGGCCGGCATGGGCACGCACCGCCACGCCACCACACCCCTGGGGATCCACGGCAAACAGGCCAGCGGCGATGCTGGCCAATGCCCACGGCGTCAGTTCGGGGGCCATGGTTTCGGTCATGCGCCGAACAGCTCCTCGATGGCACGCCCCACGCGCACGGAGGATCCAGCGTCATCCAGTGGGTTACGACGCAGGCGATGGCGCAGGGCCGGGGGCGCCACGCGCTTGAGGTGCTCATCGGTCACCTCCTTATCACCCTCGAAGGCCGCCAGGCCGCGGGCAGCACGGATCAGCGTGAGTTCACCACGCAGGCCATCAGTGCCCAGGGCCAGGCAAAGCTGGGCTGCCCGCTCCAGGGCCGCATCGGGCACCACCACGTCTGGCAGGAGTTCTCGACCCGCAGTGATTCTCTTGCGCAGTTCCGCATCTTCCTTCTCGAAGCGCTGAGTAAAGCCCTCCGGGTCCTTTTCAAAGGCATCACGGCGACGCACCACTTCGATACGGGTGGGCAGGTCCTCGGGCGTGCTGATCTCCACGGAGAGACCGAAGCGGTCCAGCAACTGCGGACGCAGTTCCCCTTCCTCCGGGTTACCACTACCGATAAGCACGAACTTGGCGGGATGGCGCACACTCAGGCCTTCGCGCTCCACCACGTTCTCACCGGAGGCGGCCACGTCCAGCAGCAGGTCCACCAAGTGGTCCTCCAGCAGGTTGACCTCATCGATATACAGAAAACCGCGATGGGCGCGGGCCAGCAGACCCGGCTCAAAGGCCTTTTCACCCTGGGTCAGGGCCCGCTCCAGATCCAGGGCGCCCACAACCCGGTCTTCGGTGACGCCCAGCGGCATATCCACCACCGGCACCGGCACCTGACGGGTCTTGGGTGCCTCCTTGGCATCGGGCCCATCGCACATCTTGCACAGACCCGCCTTTTTGTCCGGAGCACACCCATAAGGACAGTTCACCACCGCCTCCATGGGCGGCAACAGGGCTGCCAGGGCACGGACCGTGGTGGATTTGCCGGTACCCCGATCCCCGAACACCAGCACCCCGCCAATACTCGGATCAATGGCGGAGATAAGAATGGCGAGCTTCATCTCGTCCTGCGCGACAATCGCCGAAAACGGAAACGTCAAAGCCATAGTCTGTTTGTTCTGCCTTAGGTAGCGGCCGTGCACGGAAATCCATGCCACTGCCGGTTTTGAGGTGCGACGCGGGGCGATCTTACCAGAGCCTCCCGGCGGTGCGTACCGAGAACACCCGCGCAGCAGCGTAAAGCGCGTAATATTCTCCCAAACGAGTCAAAAAAACAAAGGTGAAGGCTGCCATCCCACGGGTAAATGCCTGCCAACTTGACGGGAGTCAGGGGCACCCCTTCCCTACGACGCCTCTTCCAGATCCCTGCGCCGCAAGCGCAAGCGCATGATGCCGCCACCGTAGGGATCCGTCACGCCGGACAGCATGCCGTAAGGCAGAAAACCCAGCTCATAGAAAAATAGGGTGGCCGGAACATTGCGTGAAGAAACCCGAACATGCACCTCCCGGCAGCGGTAATGCGCAAAGGCCCTATGGGTCAAATGACGCAGCATTGTCGACCCCACACCCCGGCCCCGATAGTCCGGGTGCACGATCAGGTGACGCAGAAAACCATCCCCTCCCGGCTCCATTTTTCCCAGGCCGCCGAAAGCGATCACCCGGCCCCGGTACACCCCGACGACGGCCTCCGTACAACGACTGACGCAGGACTGCAGGCCCGCCTCATGGAGAGGCCGCGGGACATCGGGGAAGGCCCAAACCACCTCTTCTCCAGTCCGCGACAAGCGTCGCAAGGACGAACTGTGCTCAGCCGATGCGGCCTGAAGGCCAAGAAACGCCGGGTCATACCACATGAAGGTGTTTCATCTCGCGTCAGAGGAATCCATTGAGTGTACCGCCCGTGCCCCCACTCACCGCTCGCGCAGGGGAGTTCACCCGAGACCATGGTAAACTCCACGCCATTTGAACCCTACCCAGTGGGAACAGATGAACGCCGCCAGCCAACCTGTGGACCAGGCTTACCGTGAATGTCTGCGTCAGGCCCATGGTCATTACGAAAACTTCCCGGTGGCCTCGCGCCTGCTGCCTGCCCATTTGCGTCGTCCGGTGGCCGCCATCTACAGTTTTGCCCGTCGGGGAGACGATCTGGCGGATGAAGGTGAGCGCTCCGCGGAGGAACGCCTTCGTGCACTGGATGACCTGGGGCAGCAGCTCGATGCCGCAGCCGCTGGCGAGCCGGATAACGACCCCACCTTCATCGCCCTGAGCCATGCCATCCCGACCTTCAACCTGCCCGTCGGGCTGTTCCATGATCTGCTCACCGCATTTCGTCAGGATGTCACCACGCATCGCTACGCCACGTTTGGCGATGTCATTCAGTATTGCCGGTGTTCCGCCAACCCGGTGGGGCGCCTGCTACTGCACCTGTGCAACCAGGCCGACCCCCGACGCCTGGCGTTGTCCGATGCCGTCTGCTCGAGCTTGCAACTCATTAATTTTTACCAGGACATGGCCCAGGACTACCACGAAATGGGACGCATCTATATCCCGCAGGAGGAGATGCAGGCCTTCGGGGTCACCGAGAACCATTTCCGCCACCAGCTCACCGATGATGCCTTCCGACAACTGATGCGCAAACAGTTCCAACGCGCCGATCAACTGCTACGCAGCGGGGCCCCCCTGGGGGCCATGCTGCCCGGTCGCCTGGGCTTGGAGATTCGCCTGATCATCGTGGCTGGCGCCCGCGTGGTCTGGCATCTTCAGCGCCAGCAGGCGGACCTGTTTTCCCGTCCGCGCCTGGGTAGCCGGGATTATCTGGTCATCCTCAGGGATGGACTGTTACCGGGACGCCTGCCTGTATGACGGTATGATAGTTTACGCATTCACCGCCCAAGCGAACCAGATCCATGACTCCCGATCAGTATTGCCAGGAAAAGGCCGCCGGTAGCGGTTCCAGTTTCTATTACAGCTTCTTGTTCCTGCCACCGGAACGACGCCGGGCCATCACTGCGCTCTACGCCTTCTGTCGGGAGGTGGACGACGTGGTGGACGAATGCCAGGATCCGGCCGTGGCTCGGGCCAAGCTGGACTGGTGGCGGGACCAGGTCTCGGAAACCTTCAGCGGCCAGCCGTCTCATCCCGTGTGTCAGGCCTTGCAACCCTGCATCGAACGCTTCAATCTCCCCGAGGAACACTTCCGGGAGATCATTGATGGCATGCAGATGGACCTGGAATTCGACGCCTACCCCAGCTTCACCGAATTGTCGCTGTACTGTTACCGGGTAGCCTCGGTGGTGGGACTCATGTCCGCCGAGATATTCGGCTACGAGGATCGCAAGACCGCACGCTACGCCCATGACCTGGGCATGGCCTTCCAGCTCACCAACATCCTGCGCGATGTCCTGGAAGATGCCCGCCGGGGTCGAATCTATATCCCGCTGGACGAACTGGAGCGCTTTGGTGTTCAGCCCGCGGATCTGCAGCGACCACAAACCTCCGAGCGACTGCGGAGCCTCTTCGCCTTCCAGGCCGACCGGGCACGCGACTATTATCGGCGCGCCTTCGAGCATCTGCCCGAGACCGACCGCCATGCCCAGCGCAGCGGTATCATCATGGCGGCCATCTACCGCACCCTGCTGGACGAGATTGCCGCCGATGGTTACCGGGTACTGGAGCAGCGCGTCCGACTGACACCCGTGCGTAAGCTGTGGATCGCCTGGCGCACGGCCCGGCACGAAAAACGGCGCCATCGCAAGGCCATCAAGGGATGACGACACACGATATCTGTATCGTGGGTGGTGGCTGGGCCGGCCTGTCCGCAGCCGTACGCCTCACCGAGGCGGGACGCCGGGTCACAGTGCTGGAGGCCACCCGACACCTGGGGGGGCGTGCGCGGCGAGTGGATAGGGACGGCATGCCGCTGGACAACGGCCAGCACCTGCTACTGGGGGCCTACGAGCACACCCTCCGGCTGATGAAGACGCTGGGCATGGAGGAGTCTCGCGCCTTCATGCGCCTACCCCTGGACCTGAACATGCGGGAAGCCGGCGCCCCGGGAATCGGCCTGGCCAGTTTTTATCTGCCCGCGCCCCTGCATCTTCTGGCCGGCCTGCTCAGCGCCCGTGGCATGCCGGGGCGAGACCGGCTGAGGGCTCTTCCCGGCCTGGCCCGTCTAATGCGTTGGCAGCAGGATGAGGACATCTCCGTTAGCCGCCTGCTGCACGAACATGGACAGCCGGAAGTCCTGGTGCGTGGCCTGTGGGAACCCTTGTGCCTGGCCACTTTGAACACCCCGCTCACGCAGGCCTCGGCCAAACTGTTCTGCGCGGTACTGCGCGGCGCGTTCTCCGGTCACCGCAGTCACGCGGATCTGCTGGTTCCGAGGATGAGCTTGGGAGATCTCCTGCCGAAACCCGCCCACCAATGGCTTGATGCGCGGGGTGTAAGCGTACGCACCCTCACCCACGTATGCAGCGTGATCCCAACGGAGACGGGATTCACCCTGGCCCTGCGTGACGGCGAGACGCTTGATGCGCATCAGGTGGTCCTGGCCACGGCGCACCCCGCCGCCGCGCGCCTGCTCAAGCCGCTGCCAAGCCTGAAAGATGTCACCGAAGGCCTTGAGGCCCTGGAAACCGAGCCCATCTGCACCGTCTATCTGCAGTACCCCGAGTCAGTCCGCTTGCAAACACCTTTCTTTGGCATGCTGGGCACCACCGCCCAATGGACCTTCGATCGCCGCATCACGGGCCAACCCGGGCTCATGGCCGTGGTCATCTCGGCTTCCGGGCCTCACATGCAAATGGACAATCAGGCGCTGGTGGCCCAGGTACGGGCGGAGCTACACATGCTCTTTCCAGACTGGCCCTTCCCACTGAAGAGTTGGGTGATCCGCGAAAAGCAGGCCACATTCCGCGCGGCAGTGGACTGCGACCGACTGCGACCGGGCAACACCCTACCCCAGCCGGGCCTGTGGTTGGCCGGCGACTATACTCTCACCGGCCTGCCGGCAACGCTCGAGGGAGCAGTGATCAGTGGGTTACAATGTGCCCAAGCGATCCTCCAACAGACTCCAGCCACAACGGAAACGCAATGATCCCGCAACAACTTCTCCATTACACTCCCGCGCCCGACCTGTTCAAGGATCGGGTGATCCTGGTCACCGGTGCTACTGGGGGTATCGGGCGAGCCCTGTCCCTGGCGCTGGCCAGACACGGCGCCACCGTGATCCTGCTGGACAAGGTGATCAAGACGCTGGAAAAGGTATATGACGAGATCGAGGCCGAGGGTGGTCCGCAGCCAGCCATCTACCCCATGAATCTGGAAGGCGCCACCGCCAAGGATTACCAGGACCTGGCCGAGAACCTGGGCAACGAGTTCGGGCGGCTGGACGGCGTTGTACACAATGCGGCCTGGGTGGGCGCGCTGACCCCACTGAAACTCTACGATCTGGAAATGTGGGCCCGCGTCATCACGGTCAACCTGCACGCCACTTTCCTGCTCACCCACGCCACCCTCCCACTGCTGGAAAAGGCACCCGACCCGGCCATCGTCTTCTCCACTCAGGACTGCCAACGCGCCTACTGGGGCGCCTTCGGCGTGGCCAAGGCGGGACAGCGCGGGCTACTGGACATCCTGGCGGCCGAATACCAGGGGGCCCGTCGCATCCGGGTGAACGGAGTGGATACCGGCCCGATCCAAAGCCCGCTGCGGGCGGACCACTACCCCGGAGAAGATCCGAGCCAGCACCCTGAGCCCGCGGAGGTGATCGGACCTTACCTCTACCTGCTCGGCCCCGATGCCGGGGAGACCACCGGGCAGAATCTCAAACTGGCCTGACGCGGACACAGGGAGAAGGCACCACGCGATCCTCTCCTTCGGGGGAACAGGGCGCCCGGCGAAGACAGCGACCCGTGCCTATCCTAAACTCCCTGTCAGCGTCTGGCTCTGACGAACGGCATGGGTGGCACCGCGCTTCGAAATGCGTATCGGGACAGGATTCAAGGACAGAGCATGGGCTCGCAGGATGGGCGAGCGCGGTCGCGTGGCATGCCGCGGATGAGAAGCATTGCCCAGTCATTCCTGATTTACCTGCTCCTGTCCTTCCCTGCTCATGTGGCCGCTGGCACGCCTTCCGAGTATCAGCTCAAGGCTGCCTTTCTTTATAACTTTGCGCTATTCACCGAATGGCCTGAAGCAGTCGGCGATACGCTGGATCTGTGTATCTACGGTAGCGACCCGTTCGGCGACGCCCTCCTCCCGCTCAATCACCGACGGGTGGGCCCTCGTCGGATCATCACCCAGTTACCCACCACGCTGGCCGAGCTGCCAGACTGCGAACTGGTATTCATCGCACGCTCCGCCATGGGCCAACTGCCGGAGATCCTCGGGGCGGTGCATGGCTTACCGATATTGACGGTAGCTGACTCACCCAGCGCCATGCGCCGGGGGGTGGCGATCAACATGATCACGCAGCACAACCGTATCGCCTTTGAAGCCAATCTGACAGCCGCCCGCGCACACAGCCTGAACCTCAGTTCAAGATTGCTTCGCCTGGCAGAAGAGGTGGAGAAATGAACATCACCTCGCCCGACAAGGATCCGCCTCTCTCCCTGGCAGACCGGTTACGTCGCATCAATGGCGCGGCACTGGTGATCTCGGTCATCATCATGGCGGTCATCACCATTCTCGGAGGGTTGACCGTCAGCCTGTTCAGCATGGTGGATGCCAACCGGGTCAAGACCAAGGTTCTGGCCGAAAACGCCGCGGCGACCATGCTGTTCGATGACAGGAAGGCTGGCCTGGATTTGCTGGCTTCACTGCGTCATTCACCCGATGTTCAAGCGGCGGTCATCTACGACCGCGAGGGCCAGCCGTTTGCCCGTTATGAATCCGCCTCCGGTCTTCAGACCCACGATATGGAGCAGCTTCAGGAAGAGACGCTCTATGGGCTGACCGCTGTCAGGCTGACCCAACCCATCACCTTGCAAGATAACACGCTGGGGGCGATTCAGACCGTCATCGGCCTGAGATCGCTCTATGTGCAAATGTGTCTGCTCATCCTCATCACAGCGGCGGCCGCCGTCCTGGCGCTGCTCACCAGCCGGATTCTGATGGCGCGTCTGGTTACCCGCGTGCTTCAACCGGTCTCTGCCCTGACCGCATTGATGAAGCGTGTCACGCAGGCAGGGGACCTTGGCGTGCGCGCCAGCAATAGCGACATCCTTGAAATCAGAACCCTCGCAGAGGGCTTCAACAGCATGCTGGAGGAAATTCAGGAGAGGGATCGACGCCTCGGCCTGCAAAACGAGCGCCTGGAGGAAGAGGTGGCAACGCGGACTGCTGAGTTGAAGCACGCCAAAGAGGCTGCCGAGGCCGCCAGCCAAGCCAAAAGCGAGTTTCTGGCCAACATGAGCCATGAGATCAGAACCCCGATGAATGGGGTGCTGGGCATGACCGAAATGCTGCTGAAAAGTCCATTGGATTCCAGACAACGTCATTATGCGGATACTGCCGTTCAGGCCAGTCGACACCTGCTATCCATCATTGACGCCATTCTGGACTTCTCCAAAGCGGATTCGGGCCATATGCACCTGGAGTCGTTGGACTTTGAGTTGGTGACATTGATCCAGGACTGCGTCCAGCTATTCCAGGAAGCGGCCGCCCAAAAGGGCTTGAGCCTATCCACGGAATGTGCCCCCGCGGATCAAGCCTTCTGGTGTCGGGGGGACCCCCTCAGGCTACGACAGGTTTTGACCAATCTGCTGAGCAATGCCGTCAAGTTCACCCATCAAGGCAGCATTCGCGTGTATATCGAGGTCACGGCAACAGCCGATCGGGAGAACTTGATCCATCTCAGGGTCGAGGATACCGGCATCGGGATCGCGCCCGAGGCCAGGGATGTCATATTCGAGCGCTTCGCGCAGGCAGACGGATCAACGACCCGGCGCTATGGCGGGACCGGTCTGGGGCTGGCCATCTGCAGGCGTCTCGTGGAGCTGATGGGCGGGATCATCCAGATGCACAGCACACCCGGGCAAGGCTCGAGCTTGCGTGTGGAACTCAGGTTGCCTCAGGGCGTTTGCCCCGAGCATACTGAAACCACGCGTAGGGAACCCCAACTGCCACAGAATACCCCTGAGACCTGGATTCTGGATGGCGGTGTCCTGTTGGTTGAGGATAACCCTGTCAATCAACTGGTTGCCCGGGCCATGCTGGAGCAAATGGGGCTCCGGGTGAGCATGGCCAATCATGGTAAGGAGGCCTTGTCAATGCTCGAGGAAAATCCGGTGGATTTGATCCTGATGGATTGTCGTATGCCGGTCATGGACGGCCATCAGACGACGATGGCGATCCGCGAAGGATGGGTGCCAGACTGCCGCAAGACCCCCATCATTGCGCTGACCGCCAACGCATCCTCACAGGATCAGGAGCAATGCCTGAAAGTCGGCATGCAGGCTTGTCTGCCCAAGCCTTACACCCTTGAACAACTGCACACCCTGCTGCGCCAATGGCTTCCTGCCGCCGCCTCATCAGCCACCCCTGCCCGGCCATCCTCGACACACGCACTCCAATCGGATGACCCATCGATGCTGCATCCGCAGGCGCTCCATGAGTTACAAAACCTGAGCCCTGATCAGGGCCTTCTGACAAGGGTATTCCAGGCCTTTCTGGACAGTGCCCACCCACTGGTCCAAAAGATTGATGAGGCTTTGACAGCAGGTGATCCCGAAGCCTTGCGCAACGCCAGTCATGCCCTGAAGTCCAGCTCAGGCAACGTTGGCGCCAGGCGTCTGTCCGAGACCTGCCGGCAACTGGAAGCCTGTGCCCGGGAGAACCGCCTGTGTGACACCGACACCCTGTCGAAGGAATTCCGGCATATTTCACGTGCAACCCTCGATGAAATCCGCAAACGGATCAAGGCAGGCATATGAACGAACGCGTCAGGATTCTGCTGGCTGACGATGACGTGACTGCACTCATGCTGATGACTGCAGCTCTGGAGGCGGCGGACTTCACGGCGATCAATGCTCAGGATGGCGAACGCACACTGGCATTATTTGCTCAGACACCTTGCGAGATGGTGCTGCTGGATGTGGACATGCCCGGTATGGATGGCTTTGAGACCTGCAAACGCCTGCGCCAACTGGCCGGCGATGAACTCCCCATCGTCATGGTCACTGGCCTGGACGATACGGAGTCCATTGCCCGAGCCTTCGAGGCCGGCGCCACTGATTTCATCTCCAAACCCATCCATTGGAATCTCATCGGACACCGAATCAAGTACCTTTGGCGTGCGCACCTCACGCGTCTGGATCTGCACCGTGCCAATGCGCGTAATGCTGCCATTTTGAGTGCGCTGCCGGATACGCTGCTCCGGCTTGCTGATGATGGGACCGTGCTGGATCGGCTGGCAGGGCACAACGACCAGGCCCATCCCAGGACCGGATCCCGGCTGCAAGACACACTGCCCGAGGCAATTTCACAGGCCTACATGGATGCCATCACAGAGGCCCGTTCGGCCGGCCAGATCCAGGACATTGAATACTCTCTGCAGCAGGTGGATGGGCCCGTTCGCTATTTTGAAACCCGTCTTGTCATCATCGACCATCAGGAAACACTCTGCCTCATTCGGGACATCACTCAGCGCAAGGAAGCCGACCAGGAAATACACCGACTGGCCTATTACGACACACTGACAGGATTGGCCAATCGGCAACATCTCATGGATCGTTTGGAGGGCGAAATCCGCCGTGCCAGAAGCAGTTGCACTCAATTGGGCGTGCTGTTCCTGGACCTGGATGGCTTCAAGCAGATTAATGACACGCTCGGCCATGCCATCGGTGATGTACTGTTACAGCATGCCTCACAGCGTCTGCGGCTGGGTGTCCGCCCTACAGACACGGTCTCCCGTCCGATGATTCAGCATCCGGGGATCAGCCTGGCCCGTCTTGGTGGAGATGAATTCACCGTCATCATTCCGGACATGAACCATCCCGAAGATGCCCTGATTGCGGCCCAGCGGATACAGGAACTCATGCGGCAGCCGTTCTTCATCGCAGAACGGGAGATGGTCATCACCGCCAGCATCGGTATCGCCATATTTCCGGATGACGGGGAAGATGCCGACACGCTGCTCAAGCACGCGGACACTGCCATGTACCACGCCAAGTACCTGGGGCGTAACAACACGCAGTTTTATAGTCCCACCCTCACTCAGGAGGCCATGCGGCGCCTGAACATGGAGAGCGACCTGCGCCGTGCCCTGAACTCGCAAGAGTTCTTCCTCGTCTACCAACCCCAGGTGGACCTGCAAACCGGACACATCCGCTCCGTCGAAGCCCTCATCCGCTGGGTGCACCCCCAACATGGGCTGATACCCCCAGCAGAATTCATCCCCCTGGCTGAAGACAATGGGCTGATTATTTCCATCGGCGATTGGGTATTACGCACCGCCTGCCGGGATGCCGCCCGCTGGCACGCCGCGGGTTTCTCCCTGGAAATGGCGGTGAACCTCTCCCCGGTACAATTCAGAAACGGCACCTTGACGCGAAAAGTCCGAGACATCCTTGAGGAAACAGGTCTGGACGCGCGATTCCTTGAACTCGAGATCACGGAAACCACGCTCATGGACGAGAGTGCCACCACACTGCAAACCCTGTGTGAACTGCAGGAACTGGGAGTAAAGTTCTCCCTCGATGATTTCGGCACCGGCTACTCATCCATGAGCTACCTGAGGCGGTTGCCTCTGCACAACCTCAAAGTGGACCGCAGCTTTGTCAGTGGACTGCCCCATGATGCCGGAAGCCTGGCGATCATCAGGGCCATTGTTTCCCTGAGTGAGAGCATGGGCTTCACGGTGACTGCGGAGGGAGTGGAAAATCTGGAACAGGTAAAGATCTTGATACAACAATCCTGCCATACTCTCCAGGGTTATTACTTCAGTAAACCGGTGCCATCAGACCAGCTCCCAGCCCTGCTGGGCCAGAACTGGGATTTTGATCGGCTTCCATGACACCATGAGCGCGCATAGCATGGACAGGTTCGCCACTGACAGACGCATCCCCGTCATTTCCTGTCTTTTGATCATCCTTGGCGGCGCTGCTCCGTCCGTGCAGGCTTCGGACATTGAACGTTTTCTCGAACTCTCTTTGGAGGATCTTCTCCAGCAGGAGGTGGTCTCCGCCAGCCGACGGGCACAACCCCTGTCCGACGTTGCCGCTGCCGTGCATGTCATTACAGCCGAGGACATACGGCGTTCAGGCGCCCGGTCGCTGCCGGAAGCCCTGCGCCTGGCTCCGGGGGTGGATGTTGCCCGGATCAGCGCAGATCGCTGGGCCGTATCCATTCGCAGCCACACAGAATATCTCTCCAACAAACTCATGGTGCTGGTGGATGGACGCAGTGCCTACAGCCCCAACTTTTCCGGTGTGGTCTGGAACACACTGCAACTCCCCCTGGAGAACATCGAGCGTATCGAAGTGATCCGGGGTCCGGGCGGAGCCGTCTGGGGGGTGAACGCGGTCAATGGCGTCATCAACATCATTACCCGCTCATCCCACACCACCCATGGCACGCAGGTCAGCGCCGGTTATGGTGACAATGCCGGCCCGTCCGCCCTGGTCAGGCAGGGTGGCGCCTGGGGAGAAGACCGAAGCTACAGCGTTTATCTGAAAAACCGTGGCTATCGTGAATCCTTGCAAGAATCCGGGGATGATCACCATGACCAAGCCAGTCACCTGTCGGCCGGGTTTCGTCTGGATGGAGACGAAACGGTGGGCCGTTGGATGGTGAGCGGCAATCTCTATCGAACAGAATCGGATGGGATCGGGGTTCCCAGAGACCCCCTCCAGCCCCCTGTATACCGGCGGGAGGAATACATCACTGACCGTTTTTCCGGTCTTGATCTGCAAACCAGCGTCACCCATCAGACTTCGGAACATTCAGAGATCAAACTCAATGCCTCCTGGAGTTATTCCGACCTGGAAGCCGTGATGCTGGCGGATCAACAGCAGCATATCGTCGACCTGGAAGTTCAGCAGCGTCTCAATTTTCCGGATCAACACACACTCACCTGGGGTGCCGGATATCGCTGGTATCGGGATACCCTATCCGAGGGCCTCACCACGCGCATTGAACAGTCGCGAGAAACCCTGCATCTTGCCAGCCTGTTTGCCCAGGATGAGATGGAACTAGGCGACGAGGTCAGCCTGACACTGGGCGGGCGCCTGGATCACAACAGTTATACCGGCACGGAAATCCAGTCAACTCTCCGCGTGCTGTGGAACATGGCCCCCCAGCATAGCGTATGGAGTTCGCTATCCCGCGCCAAGCGCATTCCTTCCCGGGGGGAGCGTACAGCAGATTACATTCTGACGGTGGCACCGCCAGGCGTGATCTCATTTGACCCACCGCTGGATGCATCCATCGCGACTTTGCCGATACAGGGCGAAGTTCGTGGCAACGAGGGGTATGGATCGGAACGCCTGACAGCCTTCGAAGCAGGCTATCGCGGTCAGCCATCATCTGGAGTCTATCTGGATGTGACCGCCTTTGTGCATCGCTACGAGGATCTCAGAACAGCCACGGTCATCACGGATCCCGACAACCTTTTGATCAGTGAAGATAATCAATACCTGATTGCGCCCACTGAGTTCGTCAATACCGGTGAACTGACCGTGACGGGAGTGGAGCTTTCCGGCGACTGGAGGCCCAGTGACAGGCTGCGTTTCCAACTCGCCCACAGTGTGAATGACACCGGTCAATTCACAGGAGGTGATCGCCTTTTCTCCAGCTTCATTCCCAGACACACCACATCGTTGCGCAGCTCATGGAACCTCAGTCACCACACGGATCTGGACATGTGGATCAAGCATGTGGGAGAGCGTGACCGACCCTTTCTGTCCCCGCTGGATGCGTATACCACGATGGATCTGAGGCTGGCCTGGCGACCGGATACCGGCATAGAGCTGGCTCTGGTGGCGCAGAACCTGCTGGATTCGGAGCGGACCGAGTATTTTTCGGTAGCCCCCACATTCCAGCCGGCTCAGACTCGCCGGGGCCTATATGGACGGGTCAGCATCAGTTTCTAACCCGACTCGATACCCTCGGGCCTCAGGAGGAACGCCTTGGCTTGGGGGGAAAGCGATTGAGCCCCTGCCCTGTGGGACATTCCTCCAGCAGCACGCAGGCATTGCAGCGGGGGCGGGGGCGGCAGACTTCCTTGCCATGGATCACGATCACCGCATGCAACTCATTGAGCATCGGCACATCCTCGCCGATCAGCGCCTCCACCGAGGCCCTCAGGCTCTCGTAAGGCTCATCGCCCTGCACCATTCCCAGCCGCGAAAACAGCCGTCGGGTATAGGCATCCACCACGAAAACCGGGCGCTCGAAGGCATACAACAGGATATCGTCGGCGGTCTCTGGGCCCACCCCGTTCACTGACAGCAATCGGGCACGCAACACCCGGGTATCCCAGCCACTCAAGATCTCCTGGCCGCCCTGGTCCAGATACCACTGACAGAAAGACTGCAATCGGCGCGCCTTCACATTGAAATAGCCAGAAGGGCGGATCAACGCCCCAAGATCCTCGGGTGACAACGCCAGGATCCGCTCCGGGGCCAGCGCATTGGCCTGCTTGAGGTGGGTGATCGCCTGCTCCACGTTACTCCAGGCGGTGTTCTGGGTGAGGATGGCCCCCACCATCACCTCGAACCCGCTCTCCCCGGGCCACCAGTTCAGGGGACCGTGGTGCTCGGAGAGACGATCGAAAACCTGTTTCAGTCGCTGTGCATTCACTGCCGTGGGAGACGCCGGGTGCCAGGTGGACGCATGATACGCGTGGGCGTGCGGGGACGCGTCCATTTGAGATCCAGCGCTGAATACAAGCGCTTCATCTCGTCGGGCGCCAGTTCCCGCCAGCGCCCTGAACGCAGCCCCTGATCCAGTTCCACAGGCCCGTAGCGCACCCGGATCAGGCGACTCACCGTCACCCCCTGGGATTCCCACAAGCGACGCACCTCCCGGTTGCGACCCTCACGCAGGGTCACGTGGTACCAGTGATTAGCGCCGGAACCGCCGGCCTCGCGGATTTCGTCAAAACGCGCTTCGCCATCCTCAAGGGCAACCCCTTCCTGAAGGCGCTGGATGACTGCTGGATCCACCTCACCCAACACCCGCACGGCATATTCCCGTTCCATCTGACGGGAGGGATGCATCATGCGGTTGGCCAGTTCACCATCGGTGGTGAACAACAGCAGACCCGAGGTATTGATATCCAGTCGGCCCACGCTGATCCAGCGGCCCTTGCGCAAGCGGGGCAGATGATCAAAGACGGTGACCCGCCCCTCCGGGTCGGAGCGGGTACTCACTTCTCCCTCGGGCTTGTGATAGGCCAGCACCCGCAGATCCGGTGTCTCCACGGTGACCGGCCGTCCCTGGATGGCGATCTCGTCGTCGGGACCGGCCTGATCTCCCACCTTGGCCACCTTGCCATTCACGGTGATCCAGCCCTGGGCAATCCAGCGCTCCACCTCGCGGCGCGAGCCCAGACCCGCCTGGGCGAGAAGTTTGTGGAGGCGTTCGGTCATGAAAGGTTCCGTGTATAGACAGTACGTGGATAAAAAGTGGGTCAGGTAGACGGTGGCACTGGCCCCCGTGGGATGAGTAGTATGAGGCAACCCGAAGGTCTTTTCGAGACCGGTCATCCCTCAACCCGCCAAGGTGGCCCCATGCCTGATTCCCCTGAGTTCATCCCCCTGAACATCGCCGTACTCACAGTGTCCGACTCCCGCACCCTCAAGGAGGACACCTCGGGGCAGGCCCTGGTGGATGGCCTCACCGCAGCGGGCCACCAGGGCGTGGACCGGCAATTGGTGGCCGATGACATTTACCGCATCCGGGCGGTGGTTTCCACCTGGATCGCGGACCCCCGGGTGAATGTCATCCTGACCACTGGCGGGACGGGGGTCACCGGACGGGACGGCACCCCCGAGGCCATCCTGCCGCTGCTGGACAAACAGATCGAGGGTTTCGGGGAGCTGTTCCGGGCCATCTCCTACGAGGAGATTCAGACCTCGGCCTTGCAGTCCCGGGCCGTGGCCGGCGTGGCCAATGGAACCTATCTGTTCTGCCTGCCGGGCTCGTCCGGCGCCTGCCGCACGGCCTGGGAAAAACTCATCCAGGCGCAGTTGGATCGGCGCACCCGACCGTGCAATCTGGCCATGTTGATGCCCAGGCTTCGGGAGTGAATCGGGTTACGGGGTGGGCCGCTCCTTCAACTCCGCCAATGTAGGCAGTTCATCCAGCGACCTGAGATTGAAATAGTCCAGGAACCCCCGTGTGGTTCCGAACAGCGCCGGTCGCCCGGGTAGCTCCTTATGCCCCACCACCCGAATCCAGTCCCGCTCGGTGAGCGTGCGGATGATGTGGGAACTCACCGCGACCCCACGCACTTCCTCGATCTCAGCCCGGGTGATGGGCTGTCGATAAGCGATCAGCGCCAGGGTTTCCAGCAAGGCACGGCTGTAACGGGGAGGCTTCTCCTCCCACAGCCGAGACACCCAAGGGGCCAGTTCCTCATCCACCTGGAAACGGTAACCGCTAGCCACTTCCTTGAGGTGATACCCGCGATCCTCGCAAGACTCGGCAATGATCCTGAGGGCTTCGCGAATGTCCGTCCGCTCAGGCCGGGCCGCATCCGCCTCGAATAACCGCTCCAGATCTTCAATGGACAGAGGACGCTGCGCTGCCATCAGGGCGCCTTCCAGGATGCGTTTCAGCCGGTCGGGTGTCATGGGTTCGTTGGCTCCATGTCAACGTGATCATCCCAACCCTGGCGGGGTCCCGCCGGGCGCAGATAGATGGGGGCATAGACCTCCGCCTGCACCCACTCCACCAGATGCCCCTTGATCAACTCCAGGATGGCTAGAAAGGTCACCACCACCCCCCGACGTCCCTCCTCCACCGTGAACAGGGAGACAAACTCCACATGCCCCCGCTCGCCCAGGGAGGCCAGCACCCGACTCATGCGCTCGCGCACCGACAGCGGCTCGCGCTGGACCTGATGATGGCTGAACATGTCGGCCCGGCCCAGCACCTCCCGAAAGACCTGCAGCAACTCATCCAGGCCGACATCCGGCAGAGGTTTCTCATGATGCATGGGCGGTGGCTCGATCGCCGCCATGAAAATATCCCGCTCCAGGCGTGCCAGATCATCCAGATTCGCGGCCGCCTGCTTGAAACGCTCATATTCCTGCAAACGACGCACCAGGGCAGCGCGGGGATCCTCCTCGTCTTCCACCTCGGCGGCGCGGGGCAGCAGCATGCGGGATTTGATTTCCGCCAGCACCGCCGCCATCACCAGATACTCCGCCGCCAGTTCCAGGCGCAGCTCCTGCATGAGTTCAATGTACTTCATGTATTGCCGGGTGATCTCAGCGATGGGGATGTCCAGCACATCCAGGTTCTGGCGCCGGATCAGGTACAACAGGAGATCCAGCGGGCCCTCGAAGGTTTCCAGGAAGACCTCGAGGGCGTCCGGCGGGATATACAGATCCTTGGGCGTGAGGGTCAGCGGCTCCCCGCGAACCCGGGCCTTGACCGCCTCATCCTCGTCCACGCCCTCGGGCGCGGACAGCAGGACGGACGGCTCATCACTCATCGGTGAGATTCATCGGTAGGCCAGCCCCATGGCCCGTCGGACCTCTTCCAGGGTATCGCGGGCGATGTCACGGGCGGCTTCACACCCTTCCGCCACCACGGAGCGCACCAGGTTGGGATCGGACTCATAATCCTTGGCACGGGCCTGCATGGGGCCCAGTTCAGCCAGCACCCCATCCACCACCGGTTGCTTGCACTCCAGGCAACCGATGCCGGCACTGCGGCAACCTTCCTGCACCCAGCTGTGCACATCCTCCGTGGTGTACACCTGATGCAATTGCCACACGGGGCATTTGTCCGGATCCCCCGGATCGCTGCGGCGCACCCGGGCCGGGTCAGTGGGCATGGTGCGGACCTTCTTCTCCACATCCGCCGGCTCGTCGCGCAGGGAAATGGTGTTGCCATAGGACTTGGACATCTTCTGCCCGTCCAGCCCCGGCATCCTGGAGGCCTTGGTCAGCAACGCCTGAGGTTCGGGCAGAATGATGCGACCACCGCCTTCCAGGTAACCGAACAGGCGTTCACGATCACCCAGGGAAATGTTCTGCTGCGTCTCCAACAGGGCGCGGGCTACATCCAACGCCTCGTCTTCGCCCTTTTCCTGGTAACGACGACGCAGGTCCCGGTACATGCGGGCGTTTTTCTTGCCCATCTTGTCCACCGCGGCCTCGGCCTTATCCTCGAAGCCCGGCTCGCAGCCGTACAGGTGATTGAAACGCCGAGCCACCTCCCGGGTGACCTCCAGATGGGAAACCTGGTCCTCCCCCACCGGCACCAGCCCTGACTTGTAAATGAGTACGTCGGCGCTTTGCAGCAAGGGGTAACCCAGGAAACCATAGGTGGCCAGATCCAACTCCTTGAGCTTTTCCTGCTGATCCTTGTAGGTGGGCACCCGCTCCAGCCAGCCCAAGGGGGTGATCATGGAGAGCAACAGGTGCAGTTCCGCATGCTCCGGCACGCGGGACTGGATGAAGATCCGCGAGGACCCTGGGCTGACGCCCGCCGCAAGCCAGTCCACCACCATCTCCCACACGCTCTCGCCGAGAACGCGCGGATCTTCGTAATGGGTGGTCAGGGCATGCCAGTCGGCCACGAAATACAGGCACTCATAGGAATGCTGCAGTTCAACCCAATTTTTGAGCACGCCGTGATAGTGGCCCAGGTGCAGTCGGCCCGTGGGACGCATGCCCGACAGGACGCGCTGATTTTGTGTCGGCAGGGAACTCAAGTGGACTCCTCACACATGCAGTTGAAAAAACGGATCGGTTATCGCCAGGATGGCAGGGCAAACACGGTCTGGAGCAGGTCCACGAAAAAACCGTAAACCGGGAACAGAATCGCCCCCAGGATGCCCGTGAACAACAGAATCAGGATGATCACCAGCCCATAGGGCTCCAGGCGCTCATAGCGGGCCGCCACACGGGACGGCAGAAAACCGGCCACCACGCGCCCCCCATCCAGCGGCGGCAAGGGCAGCATATTCAGCACCATGAGCAGGATATTGATGGTGACCCCAGCGATGCCCATATAAAACAACGGGATAGCCACCCAGTCCACCCCCCCCTGAAGGAGTATGGAAAGCTTGATCATCAGCGCCCAGAAAATGGCCATGAGCAGGTTGGCGGTGGGCCCTGCCACCGCCACGATGGCCATGTCGCGCTGCGGATTTCCCAGATTATTGATGTTGACCGGCACAGGCTTGGCCCAGCCGAAGACAAACGGCGGCGCCGGGGTCAGTGCGGTGAGCAACAGCAGACCGATGGGCACCAGCACCGTCCCCACCGGATCGACGTGCTTCAAGGGGTTGGCCGTGAGCCGGCCCAGCATCTTGGCCGTGGGGTCGCCCAGTTGCTTGGCCACCAGACCATGGGAAGCCTCGTGCAGGGTGATGGCAAAGAGCACGGGCAGGGCCCAGATGGCGATGATCTGCAAGATGTCTTCCATGGCCCCTATTCCTCAAGGCCCGGAGGCACTTCACCCCGACCACGCCGCATGAGTCGGGGCACATCCCCCTCCAGATCGATCACCGTGGTGGGTTCCAGGCTGCAGGCGCCGCCGTCAATCACCAGGTCCACCAGCGGCATCATGCGTTCGCGAATCTCGAAGGTATCGGACAGGGGATGCTCGTCCCCCGGCAGTTCCAGGGTGCTGCTCATCAGGGGCTGCCCCACCGCCTCCAGCAATGCCTGGGAGATGGGGTGGTCGGGGATGCGCAGCCCCACCGTCTTGCGCTTGGGATGCTGCAGGCGCCGCGGCACCTCGTGGGTGGCTTTGAGCAGGAAGGCATAGGGGCCGGGCGTGAGCCCCTTGAGCAACCGGTAGGCGCTATTGTCCACCTTGGCGTAAATGGAAATCTCCGAGAGATCCCGACACACCAGGGTGAGATGATACTGCTCATCCAGCTGGCGAATGCGGCGGATGCGTTCCATCCCGGCCTTGTTGCCCATGGCACACCCCAGGGCATAACAGGAATCGGTGGGGTAGACGATGACGCCCCCCTCCAGCACCACATCCGCCGCCTGCCTGATCAGGCGCGGCTGGGGGTCCACCGGATGGATCTCGATCACGCGACTCATGCTGTATCCCTGAGCGGTCGGAAATGTAATCGGCAAGTTTATCAGACGCAGCGGTCATCACCCGAATGGTTTTGCCTGGCTTGAGGCTCATCATACCCCGCCGATCCGATCCTGCACTTTGGCGGAGAATGGCGGTGGCTTCGGATACCTCCTTTCGCGGGCAGGCCCGCTCCCACGGAAGATACTAACAAAGAGAGGGGAGCACCGAATTTGGTTATGCCCTCGTGGG